>JBILGF010000015.1:0-17154 GCA_044351195.1 Burkholderiales bacterium | reverse complement strand
TCGCCACCCGGGGCGAGCGCGCGGCGCGCGGGCGCGGCGATCCGCGCCGCACGCCACCGCTGAACCCCGCCTTCGAGAAGGCCACCGCCGCACAGATGCGCCAGGCAGGGTTCCTCTCGGCCGAGAAGGCCTACGGTCCGATCCTGCCATCGAAGCTGCGCAAGAGCTTCGCCCTGCCGCGCGACGCCGACTGGATCGACGTGATGAAGAGCCACCTCCCGCGCTGGCGCGAGGAAGGCTGGCAGATCACGATGGAATCCGGCTTTGCCTACGACCTGGTCGAGGTCGACGAGTGGTACGGCGAGATCGAAGAGGGCCGTCCGGGCCAGGACTGGTTCGGCCTGGACCTCGGCATCGAGGTCGCGGGCGAGCGGTTCTCGCTGGTCGACCTGCTGCTGAAGGCACTGCGCGAACACGGGCCGAACTTCTTCGAGCCAGTCGAGGAGACCGACGCGGCGAAGCCGATCCTGCTGCCGCTGCCCAACGGCCGGCGCGTGATGCTGCCGCGCGAGCGGCTGACCGCGATCGTCGCCCTGCTGCAGGGGCTGTTCGGGGCCGGCGATTCGAACCTGCCGCCGAAGACGCTGTCGCGCTACGACGTCGGTCGCCTCGCCGCGCTCGACTCGGCGCTGGCGCTGCGCTGGCATGGCGGCGAGCGGCTGCGCGAGATCGCCTCGCGCCTGGCCGGCTTCCGCGGTGTCGAGAGCATCGAACCGCCGAAGGGCATGAACGCCACGCTGCGCGGCTACCAGCAGGATGGCGTCGGCTGGCTGCAGTCGCTGCGCGAGTACGGCCTGGCCGGCGTGCTGGCCGACGACATGGGCCTGGGCAAGACCCTGCAGACCATCGCCCACCTGCTGATCGAAAAGGAGGCGGGACGACTGACCGAGCCTGCCCTCGTGGTCGCGCCGACCAGCGTGATCCACAACTGGGCGAACGAGATGAAGAAGTTCGCGCCCTCGATGAAGGTGCTGGTGCTGCACGGCAAGGACCGGGCGGAAGACTTCGACCGCATCAAGTCGTCCGACATGGTGATCACCAGCTATGCGCTGCTGCCGCGCGACGAGGAAGTGCTGCAAAAGCAGCACTGGCATATCGTCGTGCTCGACGAGGCGCAGAACATCAAGAACGCGAAGACCAAGGCGGCCATCTCCGCCTGCGCGCTCGAATCCAGCCACCGGCTGTGCCTGTCGGGTACGCCGCTCGAGAACAACCTGGGCGAATTGTGGTCGCTGTTCCGTTTCCTGATGCCGGGGTTCCTGGGCGACGAAGCCAAGTTCAAGGTCGCCTACCGCACGCCGATCGAAACCCATGGCGATGGCGAGCGTGCGGCACTGCTGGTGAGCCGGGTGCGACCGTTCCTGCTGCGCCGTACGAAAGACCAGGTCGCCTCCGAACTGCCGCCCAAGACCGAGGTGGTACGCGAGGTCGAGTTCCAGCCGGTGCAGCGCGACCTGTACGAGACGGTGCGCGCCGCGATGGACAAGCGGGTGCGCGACGAGATCGGCAAGGTCGGCATGGCCAAGAGCCGCATCGTCGTGCTCGACGCGCTGCTCAAGCTGCGCCAGGTCTGCTGCGACCCGCGGCTGGTCTCGGCCAAGGGCGGCGGCTCGGCGCTGGCGAAGGAGGATGTCGGCATCGAGCAGTCGGCCAAGCTCGCCACCCTGATGGAGATGATCGAGGAGCTGATGAACGAACGCCGGCATGTGCTGGTGTTCTCGCAGTTCACCAGCATGCTCGAGCTGATCGAGGCAGAACTGGCCGCGCGCAACTACAAGTGGGCCAAGCTCACCGGCGAGACCGTCGACCGCCAGGCCGAGGTCGAGAAGTTCCAGGGCGGCAAGGTGCCGATCTTCCTGCTCTCGCTGAAGGCGGGCGGCGTCGGCCTGAACCTCACCGCAGCCGACACCGTGATCCACTATGACCCGTGGTGGAACCCGGCGGCGGAAAACCAGGCCACCGACCGTGCGCACCGCATCGGACAGGACAAGCCGATCTTCGTCTACAAGCTGATCGCCGCCAATTCGGTCGAGCAGAAGATCATGGACATGCAGAAGAAGAAGGGCGACCTGGCCGCAATGATGCTCGACGGCGCCGATTCCGGCTGGAAGGCGCTGACGTCCGACGACCTGGTTTCGCTGTTCAGCTGACCACGCTGATACGCCAGTGCGCCGCCCACCGGGCACGTTTTCGCGACGCGTAGCACTGTCATGAGCGAGTTGATAGACTCGGATCCGAAGCATCGCGGGCTGCTCGATGAGCTTGAGCGGCTGTAACGCTCGGCATAGCGATAACCCGGCTGTACGCCCTCTCCACCCTGCCCAACGAGACTTCGCCGATGCGTTTCCCTTGCCCGCTGAATGCCGTCCCGGTCGCCATGGCTGGACTCATCGCGTCACGCGGGTCCAGTCGCCGGCGCACTGGCGCCTCGCCTGTCGGGGCCCGGCTTCCGGCAGTGGTCCGGCGCGTCGCACTGTGCGCCTTGCTGCTCGGCGTCGCGGCATGCGACAAGCCCGCAGCCCCTTCCGCGCCGCCGGTGCCCGAGGTCGGCGTGATGCAGGTCAGCAGCCGCGCCACGCCGCTCACCGTCGATCTGGTCGCCGATATCCGCGCCTATCGCGAGGTGGAACTGCGCCCGCGCGTCAGCGGCATCATCGAAAAGCAGTTGTTCAAGCCGGGGCAGCTCGTGCGCGAGGGCCAGACGCTGTTCGTCATCGACACGCGCTCGCTCGATTCGGCTGTGGCCGACGCGCAGGCCAGGCTGGTCGAAGCAGAGGCGCAGCTCGATCGCGCGAAACAGGATGTCGCGCGCTACGAGCCGCTGCTGGTGGACGACGCCATTCCGCGCCAGACCTACGACCAGGCGGTATCGGCGGTCAAGCAGGCGGTATCGATCGTCGATTCACGCAAGGAAGGCGTCACCCGCGCACGCATCGATCGCAGCTTTGCCGAGGTGAAGGCCCCGGTGAGCGGTCAGGTCGGCCTGCAGAAGGTCGAGGTCGGCGGCCTCGCAAGCGCCGGGCAGACGGTGCTGGCAGTCGTGTCGACGCTCGATCCGGTGTTTGCCTATGTGAGCGTGCCCGAGGCGGAGTACCTCGCGTTCTCGCGCCGGATCGCGGCGAACCAGCCGGACGAGCGGCGGCGCAGGCAGCTGCCGGTCGAGCTCATCCTGTCCGACGGCTCGAAGTACGAGCAGACCGGCCGCTTCGACTTCGCCGACCGCGAGGTGAACTCCACGACCGGCACGCTCACGCTGCGCGCCGTGTTTGCGAATCCGGCCGACCTTCTGCGCCCGGGCATGACCGGACGCGTCCGTGTCGTCTACGAGGTGGCGAAAGAAGCGATCGTCATTCCGCAGAAGGCCGTGTCGGAGTTGCTTGGTCGGGCGTTCGTCAGCGTCGTGCTGGCCGACGGCAAGGTCGAGCAGCGGCCGGTGGTCACCGGCGATCGCATCGGCGACCAGTGGCTGATCCGTGAGGGCCTGAATCCAGGCGACACCGTGATCGTCGAGGGGCTGCAGAGGGCGCGTCCTGGCAGCACCGTGAAGCCGATGCCACTGGCTGCCAGGCCCGATGCCGCAGCTACCACCACCGCCACCGCAGCATCGGGTGCGCCCGCTGCCGCCGCGAAGAAGTAGCGCCGCCATGGTCCGTATCTTCATCGACCGTCCAGTCCTCGCGATCGTGATCGCGCTGGTGATGACCATCGCCGGCGCGGTAGCCGGCCTGAGCCTGCCGATCGCGCAGTTCCCGCAGATCACGCTGCCGACGATCCGGGTGAGTGCGGCCTACCCCGGTGCAAACGCCGAGGTGGTCGAGCGCGCGGTGTCGCAGGCGATCGAGAAGCAGGTCAACGGCGTCGAGGGCATGCTGTACATGTCATCGAGCGCCGCCGGCAACGGTGCCTATGCGCTTGACGTGACCTTCGGCCTCGATCGCAACGCCGATATCGCAGCGGTGCAAGTGCAGAACCGGGTGTCGCAGGCCAACGCGCAGCTGCCGTCCGAGGTGCTGTCGGCGGGCATGTCGACGACCAAGAGCACGCCCGACGTGCTGATGTACGTGGCGCTGTTCTCGCCCAACGGCAGCTACGACGAACTGTTCGTCAACAACTACCTGTCGATCAACATCGTCGAGTCGATCAAGCGGATCAAGGGCGTCGGCACCGTGCAGGTGTTCGGGTCGGAGTTCGGCATGCGCATCTGGCTACGCCCCGACCGGATGTCGCGCCTGGGCATCACACCGGCAGATGTCTACCGCGCCGTACAGGAGCAGAACGTGCAGGCGCCGGCCGGCCAGATCGGCGCCCAGCCGTCGCCGCCGTCGCAGCAGTTCCAGTACGGCCTGCAGGTGCGCGGGCAGCTCGAGCAGGCCGACGAGTTCGCCAACATCATCATCCGCGCGCAACCCGACGGCTCGGTGATCCGGGTGAAAGACATCGGGCGGGTCGAGCTGGGTTCGAAGGACTATTTCTTCAGCACGCGCTACAACGGCAAGCCGGCCACCGCGTTCTCGATCAGCCTGACGCCGGACGCGAGCGCGATCGAGACCTCGGCGCTGATTCAGGCACAGCTGCGGGAACTGGCCGCCGCCTATCCGGCGGACCTCGCGCACGAGGTCGTGATCGACAACACGATCTTCGTGAAGGCGTCGCTGGAAGAGGTAGTGCACACGTTCGTGGAGGCGCTGCTGCTGGTGCTGATCGTCGTGTTCCTGTTCCTGCAGAGCTGGCGCGCGACGGTGATCCCGATGATCGCGGTGCCGGTATCGCTGGTGGCGACGTTCGCGGCGTTCGTGCTGCTCGGCTTCACCATCAATACGCTCACCCTGTTCGGCATGGTGCTGGCGATCGGTATCGTCGTCGACGACGCGATCGTGGTGGTCGAGGCAGTCGAACACCACATGCACGCCAACGGCCTGTCGCCGCGCGATGCGACGATCAAGGCGATGGAGGAGGTGACCGGGCCGGTGATCGCGATCGCACTGATCCTGGCGGCGGTGTTCGTGCCGGTGGGCTTCCTCGGCGGCATCGCCGGCGTCATGTACCAGCAGTTCGCGATCACCGTTGCCGTCTCGACGCTGCTCTCGGCGGTGGTCGCATTGACGCTGACTCCGGCGCTGTGCGCGCTGCTGCTGCGGCCGAAAGACCACCACGCAAAGCCCGGCCTGCTCGGGCGCTTCTTCAACGGCTTCAACACCGTGTTCAACGCGATCACCGAGCGGTATGGTGCCGGTGTCGCGCGTGCGATCCGCTCCAGCGTGCTCGTGCTGCTGGTGCTCGGAATCCTGATCGGATCAACGGTCGCGCTGATGCAGAAGGTGCCGGGCGGTTTCGTGCCGCCGGAAGACCAGGGGTACTTCTTCGCCTCGGTACAGTTGCCGCCGGCGGCATCGCTCAACCGCACCCGGGCGGTGACGGCCGACTTGCAGAAGCTGATCGAAGCGACGCCGGGCGCCGAGCGCTCGCTGATCATCAACGGCTACAACCTGCTCACCGGCAGCGTGCAGTCCGACAGTGCGCTGGTGGTGATCGCGCTCAAGCCGTGGGAGGAGCGCACGACACCGGAACTCGGCCTGCGCAGCATCATCCGCGACTTCTACAGGCGGGCGCAAGGGCTGCGCGACGCCACCGTGCTGCCGTTCAACCCGCCGCCGATCCCCGGCATGGGCGCGACCGGCGGCTTCTCGTTCAAGCTGCAGGACCGTGCCGGCAACACGCCGCAGGACCTCGCGCGCGTCGCACAGGAGTTCACCGATGCCGCCCGGAAGCGGCCCGAGATCGGCAGTATCTATTCGAAGTTCGACCCGCGCACGCCGGCGATCCGCCTGGACATCGACCGCGAGAAGGCGAAGAAGCTCGGCGTGCCGATCAACGACATCTCGACTGCGCTGCAGACATTCCTCGGCGGCGTCAATGTCAACGAGTTCTCGCGCTTCGGCCGCAACTTCAAGGTGTCGATGCAGGCCGAGCCGGAGTTCCGCGCAGACATCAAGTCGCTCGGCCTGATGTACGTGCGCAACCAGAAGGGCGAGATGGTGCCGCTGTCGACGCTGATCGTGCCGACGCCGATCAGTGCGCCGACGGTGATCCAGCGCTACAACCTCTTCCGCACCGCCGACATCGGCGGCGATTCGGCGCCGGGCTACAGCTCGGGGCAGGCGCTCGCGGCGCTCGAGCAGGTAGCCCGCGAGGTGCTGCCCACCGGCTACGGTTTCGAGTGGTCCGGCATCAGCCTGCAGGAGAAGGCGTCGGCCGGGCAGGCGCCGGTCATCTTCGCCTTTGCGATCGTGTTCGTGTTCCTGTTCCTCGCCGCACTGTACGAAAGCTGGACGGTACCGTTCGCCGTCCTGTTTGCGGTGCCGCTGGGCATCTTCGGCGCGATGCTCGGCCTGTTCCTGACCGGGCTCACCAACAACATCTATGCGCAGATCGGCATCGTGCTGCTGATCGGCCTCGCGGCGAAGAACGCGATCCTGATCATCGAGTTCGCGAAGATGCGCCGCGACCAGGGCGTGGATGCAGTCAGCGCGGCGATCGAGGCGTCCAAGCTTCGGCTGCGACCGATCATCATGACTTCGTTCGCGTTCATCCTGGGCGTGGTGCCGCTGATCCTCTCCAGCGGCGCGGGTGCGGCGTCGCGCGTATCGATGGGTATCACCGTGTTCAGCGGGATGTTGGCCGCAACGCTGCTGGCAATCTTCTTCGTGCCGGTGCTGTACGTCACCGTCGAGCGGCTGGTCGCGCGCTTCGGCGGCAAGCGCCGGGCAGGCGGCGTGGCGGCGGGCCTGCCCACCGTTGCGGAACGCGGAGCCTCGGAATGATGCGTACCCCAGGCGTAGTCGCGCTCGCGATGTTGCTGACTGTTGCGGGATGCAAGGTCGTCGGCGACGATTACGCACGTCCCACAGTCGAACTTCCCGGCGCCTTCCGCGGACCCGCTGCGGCTGGCGATCCGCTGGGCGAGGCCGACTGGCGCCAGGTATTCACCGACACGCAGCTGCAGGCACTGGTCGAGCAGGTGCTCGCCGGCAACCTCGACCTGCAGTCGGCAGCCGCGCGCGTGCGCGAAGCGCAGGCGAACCTCGGGCTGGTGCGTTCAGAGCGCCTGCCGCAGGCATCGCTGGGACTGAACACGACGGTGGTACCGCGCAACCCCGGCGACCTGCTCACCTCGCGCTTCCTCGCGGCAGGCCTGCTGTCCTGGGAGATCGATCTCTGGGGCCGCATCGAGCGCCGGGTCGAGGCGAGCACGGCGGATCTCGCCGGACAGCGCGCAGCGGCGGCGGGTGCGCGTGTGTCGCTGGTGGCCGAGACTGCCAGCCGTTACTTCGAACTGGGCGGCACGCGCGAGGTGCTCGACGCCACCGAACGCAGTGCGCAACTGCAGCGCGATGCACTGCGCCTGATGCAGAGACGCAACAAGGCTGGCATCGTGTCGGCAGCGGAAGTGCGCCAGGCCGAAGGACAGCTCGCCTCCACCGAGGCCCGGTTGCCGTCGATCCAGCGCCAGGTTGCGGCAATCGAGAACGCGCTGGCGCTGCTGCAGGGGCGCCCGCCCGGTTCGGGCCCTGCGCTGCCCGCGGTTCTTCAGCTGCCCGCGGCACTGCCGGCAGGGCTGCCGTCGTCGATGCTCGAACGGCGGCCGGACCTGCGCCAGTCAGAGCAGCGGATGGTGGCGGCCAATGCGCGCGTAGGTGAGGCCAAGGCGCTGTTCCTGCCCAGCCTGTCGATCACCGGTGCCTTCGGTGCGATCAGCGGCCAGCTCGACCAGCTGGTGCGCTCGAGCGCGCAGGACGTGGCATCGCTCGGCCCGAACGTTTCACAGGCGCTCTATGCGGGCGGTGCACTGGTGGCCAACCGCGATGCGGCCGTCGCGCGCAGCGAGCAGGCCGTCCTCGCCTATCGCTCGGCCGTGCTCAATGCACTGCGCGAGGTGGCCGATGCACTGACCTCCTACGACCGCAGCGGCGCGGAATTCGAACAGCAGGCCAAGCGCGCCACCGCCACCCGTGAGGCGCTGCGGCTAGCCGACCGGCGCTTCGCGGCTGGCGTGATCAGCTACCTCGAAGTACTCGATGCACAGCGGCAGCTGCTCTCTGCCGAGACCGATCTGGTCAATTCGAAGCTCAACCGCCAGCTCGCTCTGGTGCAGGCCTATCGCGCGCTCGGCGGAGGCTGGGAGAGTCGCTGACCCGCCTGATCAGCAACCACGGTCTGTGTTCAGCATGACGACCAGCCGCCCTGCCCTGGTCATTCCGATCGACAGTCAGCGCGCCTCACCGCGTTTTTCCACAGCATCAGCTGGGCAGTTGCTGCAGGTCGCGTCATCGACGATTGCGAGGCACTCGAGGAATCGCGAGATTGACAGAAGCCCGCCCCGGCGGAGTATCCTGACCCGGGGCGTCGGCGCCTAACGCACGGAGGAGAGGTCCATGAAGCGACGGGTTCTCGGCGTGGTATCGATGACGGCAGCACTGGCAGCGGGCACGGTCACGGCGCAGCCCGCCTATCCGGTCAAGCCGGTGCGGCTGGTGGTGGGCTTCGCGCCGGGGGGGAGCGTCGACGTGCTCGGGCGTCTCTTCGCGCAGCGGTTCGCCCAGACCATGGGTCATCAGTTCGTCGTCGACAACCGACCGGGCGCCGGCGCCAATATCGCGGGCGACCTGGTGGCCAAGAGTCCGCCCGACGGCTACACCCTGCTGGTCGGCAATGCCGGAGGGTTGGGCGGCAACCTCGCGATCTACCGGCGCATGCCCTACGACCCGTTCAAGGACCTCACGCCGATCGCGCAGATGGTCACCCAGGGCAACATCCTGATCGTGCATCCGTCCGTGCCCGCGAAGACAGTGAATGAATTCGTCGCCATCGCCCGGCGCCGGGCTGGCGCGCTCAATGCGGGGACGGCCGGCAACGGATCGTCCCAGCACTTCACGCTGGCCATGTTCAACGCGCTGGCCAAGGCGCAGATGGAGCATGTGGCCTACAAGGGAGGCGCTCCGGCGATGGCCGATCTCATGGGCGGGCAGATCGACGCGATGTTCCAGACCATCCCCGAGGCGATGCCGTTCATGAAGGACCGTCGCATCCGGCCGATCGCGGTGACCATGGCCACCCGCTCGCCCGCGCTGCCCGACATCCCGACCCTCGCCGAGGCCGGCCTGCCAGGCTACGAGTTCGAGGGTTTCATGGGCCTGGTCGGCCCCGCGAGCCTGCCACGCGAGATCGTGCAGCGGCTCAACACCGAGGTGAACGCTGCCCTGCAGGACCCGGCCACGAGCAACCGGCTGCGCGAATACGGCTTCGGGCTGGCGGGCGGAACGCCGGAGCACCTGACGAGCCGCATGCGCTGGTACACCGACCTCAGCCTCAAGACGGCCAAGTGGGCAAACATGCAACTGGCCGACTGACCTCGCGCGGCTCACGCGCGGGCGGCAGCGTGGGGCGGTGTCAGCGTGCCGGGACGGGATAAACGGCCTTCCAGTCGTCCCTCATGCTGAGGATCAGCCAACCCCGCTTCGGCCCCTCGTCGAGGCCGCGGCGCAGTCTGCCGATATGCGAATCCCGGTCATACGCGAACTCGCGGGCCGCATCGTCGTGATGGACGATCGCCGCCAGGCGCGGACCCGTGCCCGCAGTCGTCCACTCCAGCATCTCGAAATCGCCGTCCGAGTTGCCGAAGGCCATGACCGGCCGTCGACCGATGAACTTGTTGATGGCGAGCGGCTTGCCGGCCTTGTCGTCGATGAAATCGAGCTTCGGCTCGCGCACGATCACCGGCTTGCCGTCGCGCAGTTCGTACCTGGTGGCGATGGTCGAGCCGATCACCTGCTCGGGCGGCACACCGTACACCTCCTCGGCGAATACGCGCATGAACTCGATGCCGCCGCCGGAGACGATATAGGTCTTGAAGCCATTGGCGCGCAGGTAGGCGAGCAGTTCCAGCATCGGCTGGTAGACAAGCTCGGTGTAGGGACGCTTGAGCGTCGGGTGACGCGCCGTATTCACCCACTGGCGTACGCTGGCTGCGAATTCTTCGGTGGTGGTGCCGGCATGGGTGGCCATGATGAGCTCCATCAGCCCACGCTCACCGGTGGCAGCGACCGCCTTGATGTCACCCTCGAGCACGCCCTGGAACGGCTGCGTGGTCTTCCACTCCGGATGCTTCGGCGCGAGCGCCTTGACCCGATCCATGGCGAACGCGAGCTGGAAGTACACCGGCTGCTCGGACCAGAGCGTCCCGTCGTTGTCGAACACGGCGATACGCTGCGCGGGCGGGACATGGTTGCGGGAGCGCGGGTCGGTGGCGCCCTCCACGAACGCAACGATGCGGGCTTTGGCGGCGCCGTCCTTCCACGACGACAGCGCCTCGGCAGCCTGCGAGGCCGGGACGGCAGGGCCGAGAATCAAGCCGAGCGACAGAGCCACGGTCGCGCACAGGGCGCGGAAGGGCATGTTGCGGGTCATGACGATGTTCTCCGAATCACAGGGGCTGAAAAAAGGGCCACATCCTTTTGCAGAATGCGGCCCCATCCACCGGGACTGATGTACCGATCAACTCGTCAGCGACCGGCGCCGTGATCGCCGAGTGAGCACGCCTCGTGGTACGCCCCTCGGCGGTGGCGTCACGCGCGGTGGTAGATCTCGGCGCCCTTGTCCTTGAACTCTTCCGACTTCTCCTGCATGCCCTTCTCCAGCGCTTCGGCCTCCGAGACACCCAGGGTGGCTGCGTATTCGCGCACGTCCTGGGTGATCTTCATCGAGCAGAAGTGCGGGCCGCACATCGAGCAGAAGTGGGCGAGCTTGGCCCCTTCCTGCGGCAGGGTCTCATCGTGGAACGCCTTGGCGGTGTCGGGGTCGAGGCCGAGGTTGAACTGGTCGTCCCAGCGGAACTCGAAGCGCGCCTTCGACAGGGCGTTGTCGCGCACCTGCGCGCCGGGATGGCCCTTCGCCAGGTCGGCCGCATGGGCGGCGATCTTGTAGGCGATGATACCGTCCTTGACGTCCTTCTTGTCCGGCAGGCCGAGGTGCTCTTTCGGCGTCACGTAGCAGAGCATGGCGGTGCCATACCAGCCGATCATCGCCGCGCCGATCGCGCTGGTGATGTGGTCGTAGCCGGGCGCGATATCGGTGGTCAGCGGCCCGAGGGTGTAGAACGGTGCCTCCTTGCAGTACTTCAGCTGGAGGTCCATGTTCTCCTTGATCAGGTGCATCGGCACATGGCCGGGGCCCTCGATCATGGTCTGCACGTCATGCTTCCAGGCGATGTCGGTGAGTTCGCCGAGGGTCTTCAGCTCGCCCAGCTGCGCATCGTCGTTCGCGTCGTAGTTCGAGCCGGGACGCAGGCCGTCGCCGAGCGAGAACGACACGTCGTACGCCTTCATGATCTCGCAGATGTCCTCGAAGTGCGTGTAGAGGAAGTTCTCCTTGTGGTGCGCGAGGCACCACTTGGCCATGATCGAACCGCCGCGCGACACGATGCCGGTCATCCGCTTGGCCGTCCACGGGATGTAGCGCAGCAGCACGCCGGCGTGGATCGTGAAGTAGTCGACGCCCTGCTCGGCCTGCTCGATCAGCGTGTCGCGGTAGATCTCCCAGGTGAGCTCTTCGGCCTTGCCATCGACCTTCTCGAGCGCCTGGTAGATCGGCACGGTGCCGATCGGCACCGGCGAGTTGCGCATGATCCATTCGCGGATGTTATGGATGTTGGTGCCGGTCGACAGATCCATCACGGTGTCGGCGCCCCAACGGATCGACCAGGTCATCTTCTCGACTTCCTCCTGGATGCCGGAGGTCACCGCCGAGTTGCCGATGTTGGCGTTGATCTTCACCAGGAAGTTGCGGCCGATGATCATCGGCTCGCTCTCCGGGTGATTGATGTTGGCCGGGATGATCGCGCGCCCGCGCGCCACTTCATCGCGCACGAACTCGGGCGTGATCTGCTTCGGCAGGCTGGCACCGAACGATTCACCCGGGTGTTGCCGGCGCAGCATCTCGGAACAGCCGTCGAGGCGCTGGGTCTCGCGGATCGCGATGTATTCCATCTCGGGGGTGACGATGCCGCGCCGTGCATAGTGCATCTGCGACACGTTCATGCCGGGCTTCGCGCGCCGCGGCAGCCGCTTCAGGTTGAAACGCAACTCGGCCAGCTTCGGGTCGTCCAGGCGCACCTGGCCGTAAACCGAGGTCGGGCCGCCGAGGCGCTCGGTGTCGTTGCGCTCGTCGATCCAGGCCTCGCGCACCGGCTTCAGGCCGGTGCGGATGTCGATCATCGCCGTCGGGTCGGTATACGGGCCGGAGGTGTCATACACGAACAGCGGCGGGTTGACCTCGGCGCCCATGCCGGCCGGCGTATCCGACTGCGAGATCTCGCGCATCGGCACCTGGATGTCCGGGCGCGAACCGCCGATGTACACCTTGCGCGAACGCGGGAAGGGTTGCGTCGCGGCCTGGTCGACCTGCGCCAGCTCGTTGACGAATTTCGGATCGTTCATCGCTCACACTCCCGGTATGGATTCGTATCGTCGGGAGGCCCTGCATGTGCCGGGTAGCGACCTGTCCGCGTGCGCATGAAAGGCAGGGGGAACGATCGATGAGCGGCGACGCAACGCTTCCCTACGGCGGCATGACCCGCATCAGGTTCGAAGGGTATCTCTCACCGGCATCCGCCTGCGGCATGCCGCGGCCGGGCCGGACCCCCAACGTGTGCACGAACGCTACTTGATCGAGACCCCGATTGCAAATGCCGCGGCCCCGCACAGCCCGGGACGCCTGGAACCGCATGTTAAGATCAGTGCTCCTTCGTTCTCGGCAGTCGGCATCCGGATGGACTTCGAGCAAGCCCGTTTCAACATGGTCGAACAACAGATCCGCACCTGGGATGTGCTCGACCCCTCGGTCCTCGAGTTGTTCGGCACCCTGCCCAGGGAACGCTTCGTGCCCGAGGGCCACCGCGAACTGGCGTTTGCCGACATCGACCTGCCGATCGGTCATGGCGAGGTCATGCTCGCGCCGAAGCTGCAGGCACGCATCCTCCAGGAAGTGATGGTCGCGCCGACCGACCGCATCCTCGAGATCGGCACCGGCACCGGCTACCTCACGGCCCTGCTCGGGAAGCGTGGCGCCTCGGTCACCAGCGTCGAGATCCATGAAGATCTCGCCGCGGCCGCGCGCACGCGCCTCGCCGACCAGGGCATAGGCAACGCGAAGGTCGAGCACGGCGATGGCGCTCGCGGCTGGGATACCGGCACCGCCTACGACGTGATCGTGCTCACCGGCTCGCTGCCGGTGCTGCCCGATACCTTCCAGGAACAGTTGCGGCCGGGCGGCCGGCTGTTCGCGATCGTCGGCGAACGGCCGGTGATGTCGGCACGACTGATCGTGCGCGAGAGCGGCACCGCCTGTTCTGCAGTCACCTTGTTCGAAACCCTGGTCGCCCCCCTGCACAACGCCCGACAGCCCGCGAGGTTCGTGTTTTGATCGAGCCACTCACTCCTTCCGAACTCAAGGCCTGGCTCGACGACGAGACCCGGGAATCGCCGGTGGTGATCGATGTGCGCGAGGCATGGGAGCATGCCCTGGTCAAGGTCGATGCGGCGCTGCACATTCCGATGCAGACCGTGCCCGCCCGTCTGGGTGAGCTCGATGCCGGCCAGCCGCACGTGCTGATGTGCCATCACGGCATGCGCAGCTACCAGGTGGCCCAGTTCCTGAAAAACCAGGGCTTCGACCGGGTCTACAACCTGACCGGCGGCATCGACGCCTGGGCGGCGGACGTCGAGCCTGGCCTCGCGCGCTACTGATCGACGCCCGGCCGCACATCGAAAGTAAGTCCCTGCTTCGCACGCAGGTGCTGTCGGCACGGGCATCGATGCACCCTGATCGGCGCGCCGACGCGAACGCGGCGATCATCGGACATCTGTTGCGCCTGCCCCCGCTGTCCGCCGCCAGCACGGTATGCGCCTATGTCGGCTTCGACAGCGAGATCGATACGACAGCCTTCCTGGCGGCGGTCCTCGCCTGCGGCAAGCGCCTGGTACTGCCGCGCGTGGTCGACATGGCCTCCAGGCAGCAGCGTCATCTGTCGCTGCACCGGGTGAACGACATCGAACGCGACACCCAGCCCGGACGCTGGGGTATCCGTGAGCCCGACCCTGCATCATGCCCGGCGATCGACCCGAAGGACGTCGACTTCCTGCTGCTTCCGGGCGTGGCCTTCGACCGCAGGGGCGGCCGGCTGGGCTACGGGGCGGGCTTCTACGATCGCCTGCTTGTGACCCTGCGTCCGGATTGCCTGCGCGTGGCGGCGGCGTTCTCGATCCAGGTCGTGCCGCAGGTTCCGCTGGAACCTCATGATCAGCGAATCCAGCGCCTGGTGACCGAAAACGGCGAGATGCCGCTGACTGCCGCGTAAATGTGGCTCCCCAATCCGCGCCCGACCGGGTATTCTTCCCGCCCCGCGATGTACAGGAGGCCGTCCATGTCACCGACACAAACCATGCGCCGCATGCCCGCAGGCACTGCGGCACTCGCCGCCGTCACGCTGTGTGTTGCCGCCGGTACGACCTGGGCCGCAGAGTCCGCGTATCCGACCCGCCCGATCCGCATCGTGGTGCCATTCGCGCCGGGTGGGGGCAACGACATCGCTGCGCGTTTCGTGGCGCAGATGTTCCAGGATTCGTTCGGTCAGCAGGGCGTGGTCGACAACCGTCCCGGCGCCGGCAGCACCCTGGGCACCGCGATCGCAGCGCAAGCCGTGCCCGATGGCCACACCATCCTGGTGACGCACAACGCAATGGCCATCAACGAGACCCTGTACGCGAAACTGCCGTACAGCGTGCGCGATTTCGCGCAGGTGGCACTGATCGCCGAGACCACCAACGTGCTGGTCGTGCATCCGTCGCTGAACGTCAAGAACGTGAAGGACCTGATCGCACTGCTGCGCGCGAAGAAGGGTGCCTTCAACTACGCGAGCACCGGCGCGGGCGGTACCTCGCACCTGGCAGCCGAGTACTTCAAGCAGCTGACCGGCACCGACCTCGTCCATGTGCCATACAAGGGCACCGGCCCGGCGCTCGCCGACCTGGTCGGCGGTTCGACCCAGTTCATGATTGCCGCCGCGCCGGGAACGCTCGGCTTCATCAAGGGCGGACGCCTGGTTCCGCTGGCTACCACCGGCGTGAAGCGCTGGGCGCAGCTGCCAGACCTGCCCACGCTGTCCGAGGCGGGCGTTCCCGGCTTCCAGTTCGACACCTGGTACGGCGCGCATGCACCGGCGAAGACGCCACGACCGATCATCAACCGGCTGAACGCCGAGATCAACAAGGCGCTGCAGGATCCGGCGCTGCGTACCCGCCTGGTCGATGCCGGCCTGGACCCTGCACCGATGTCACCCGACGCGTTCTCGAAGTTCGTGCGCAGCGAGACCGACCGCATGCGCAAGATCATCCTGGCGTCCGGCGCGAAATCGGGATAACGCGACACAACGGGCTGCGCGGTTCGGTGCGCGGCCCGGCGAGCCCCCGATAGATGCCCCGCTACCTCGCCGGGGCCTCTACCGGCTGATCTCGAGTACCACCTTGCCCCGGCTCTGGCGCGCCTGCAGTGCGGCCATCGCCTCGCGATACCCTGCCATCGGATACGCGTGGGATACGTGCGGGGTCAGCCGTTCCTGGACGGTCCAGGCAAACAACTCGTCCATCATCGCCTGCACCTTCGGTGCCCGTTCGACCCGCTCGTCGGTGAGCCCCCAGCCGGCATGCGCGCCGAAGTAGAAGCCGTGCAGCGCGATGTTCTTCACCAGCAGCAGGTTGGCCGGCACCTGCTGGATCTGCCCCTGGGCGAAACCGATGATCACCATGCGCCCGTGCTGCGCGCAGGCGCGCAGGCAGGCGTCGAATACCGGTCCGCCGACCGGATCGAACACCACGTCGACGCCCCGGCCGCCAGTGAACGCCTTCACCTCGTCGCGAAAGCCGTCGGTCGGCAGTGCGATGTCTGCACCCTGCGCCAGCGCGAAGGCCCGTTTCTCGTCGGTCGATGCGACCGCGATCACGCGTGCACCGAGCGCCTTGCCGACCTGCACTGCGGCGCTGCCCACGCCACCGGCGGCACCGGTCACCAGCAGTGTTTCGCCGGCCGCCAGCCGCGCGCTCCACACCAGTGCGCCATAGGCGGTGCCGTACGACAGCGGCAGGTGCATGGCTGCGCGCGGATCGATGCCCTCGGGCATCGGATACACCGTGTACTCGGCCACCACGACCTGCTGCGCATGGCCACCCCAGTCGAGCGTGGCCGCCACCCGCTGGCCCAGGCGTATCCGGGTGACGGCCGAACCCACCTCGGTCACGATGCCGATGCACTCCGTACCCGGCACGAACGGCAGCGGCGGACGGCGCTGATACCTGCCCTCGACCATCAGGCCGGTGGCGAAGCTCACGCTCGAATACTCGGCGGCGATGCGCACCTCGTCTGCCGCCAGCGGGCCAGGCGCGCGCGTCTCTTCGAGGCACAGGCCGTCCCACGGCCCGAACGCGTGGCACACGAGCGCCTTCATCCGGTCTTTGTCCATCGGTTTCCACGCCTCGGTGTCGCGCCGTCGATGCTCGCTCAGCGCAGGCTGCGAGTGTAGAAGATACCGAAGCTGCTGACCGCCCCTGCCTCGGCGCGCAGCGACACGAACTTGTGCAGTTCGAGATCGATCCGCAGCAGGTTGGTCGCTGTCGTCACCGCCTGCTCATAGACGATGTAGATGCGGTCGGACAGACGCTTGCCGACGGTCAGCACCTGGCCCGCAATCACGCCGCTGCCACCGATGCCGATGTCGTCCAGGCCGAAGGCCTCGGCGACGCGCCGCGTGACCGGTACCCCTTCGCCACCGAACACCGATCCGGCGACGCCCGCCAGCATCGCAGCATCGGCCTGCGATGCGCTGTCGAGGCTGCGTCCGAGCACCAGCCACGACAGGCGCTCACCCTGCGTCATCGGCGGGTTGGACATCGTCTTCACGGTCAGGGCGCGCACCGTGCCGGAAACCTCGACACCGACTTCCAGCGACGGGAACCGGCGCACGGCGACCACGTCGATGCCCGGATTGTCGACCGGGCCATTGAACACCAGTTGTCCGCGCGAGACCTGCAGCTGCTGTCCGAAGGCGGC
>JBILGF010000386.1:0-3519 GCA_044351195.1 Burkholderiales bacterium | reverse complement strand
CAACGGTGGCCGGGACAAGCCGCTGACACCGCGTCAGGTGCGACATTTCGACGGCGGGAAAACCAGGGGATTTCAGGGCGTTCTTGAGTGCTTCAGGGAAGTCTTGCGTGATCGACACCGTGGGAACGATAGTAATTTGTCCTAGTCAAAGACGCAACAGTCGCATAGTGACTTCTTAGTCATTTTTTGTACAATTAAGTTCCCTGTCCGCTCGAAATAACGGCATATTCGCGGCACGCGCACCTTACGAAAGCGATCCGGATGAGACTTTCATTTCAGAAACAACAGTTTGCAGCGCGCGAAGACGCGATCCTCGACGCGGTGAACCTGTTGCTGGCGAAGAAAGGCTTCGATCTGATGACGATGGATGACGTCGCCGCAGAAGTCGGAATCGCCAAAGGCAGCCTGTACAAGCACTTCGCGTCCAAGGAAAGCCTGGCCGCCGCTGCCCTCTGCCGGATGACCCGAGACACCATCGACGTGCTGGCTGCCATGCCGCCCGAGATGTCCTCGATCGAGAAGCTGAAGGCGACGCTGCGCTGGGCCCTGGAACGACGCCTGAAGGGCGCGGTGCCCCACCTGCCATCGACCAGCGTCGCCCTGCAGCGCAGCCTGATGCTCAATCTGGGCTACGTGCGCCTGATCATGAAGCTCAACGGCGAACTGAAGCATCTGGTGATTGCCGCGCAGAATGAAGGCGTGCTCGATCGCACCCTGCCGCACGAGGTGATTGTCTACACGATCTATGCGCGCTCATGCGACCCCACGCTCGAGTATCTGCGCACCAGCGGGCGCTACGACGATGCGCAGACCGTGGAATTCCTGGTCCGTACCTGTTTCGAAGGGTTGAACGGCTAGGTGCCGGGGCGAGCGCCCAGGCGCGTGAGCAGGATGCCCCCGAAGATCAGGCCGACCCCGATCAGGTGGAACGCCTGCATGCGCTCGTCGAGAAACATCCAGCCCAGCAGCGGGGTATAGACCGGCATCAGGTACATGAACGGGCCGGCCCGGCTGGCACCGAGCACTTCGACGCCGCGGTTCCAGCAGATGTAGCCCAGCACCGTGGCCCCGAGCCCGATGTAGAGCAGGCCACCGGCGACCGGCAGCGACCAGATGAATCGCGCACCGAGCGCGTACTCCACGGCAGCCACCGGCAGCGATACCAGGGCGCCGAGCATGGCCACCACGCACAGCAGGGTCAGCGGCGGCAACCCGGGCGGGCGCCAGCGCAGCAGGATCGTGTAGACCGCCCAGCTCAGTGTCGCCACGAGGATCCACAGGTCACCGACCTCGAGCGTCCATTGCATCAAGGCGCCAGGCCGGCCACGGGTGATGATCCACACGGCACCGGAGAGTGCCACCGCGACGCCCACGATGACGCCCGGCGCGAGCCGCTCGCCCAGCAACACCCAGCCCAGCAGGAGGATGAATACCGGGGTGCTGGCATTGAGCAGCGCAGCCGTGGTCGCGGTGGTCGTCTGCAGCCCGATGTACACAGGCATGTGCTGCAGCACGCTGGCGGTCAGGGCCAGCAGCAGCAGGATCGGCCATGACCTGCGAATCAGTGGCCAGTGCCGGCACACCGCCCGAGCGTTGAACACGAACAGCACGCTCGCGGCGATCGACCAGCGGGCAAGGGTGATCCCGCCTGGCGGTGCGTCGAACCTGATCATCCGGCCGATCACCCAGTTTCCGGCCCACAGCAGTACCGCCAGTGCCAGCAGCAGTGCGGCGCTTGCGCGGGTTTCAGCCGCCCGCACGAAGGAATCCGCGCGGCGCCCGATGCAGGCTCTGGAAGCCGTCTGCGGTGATACGCACCAGTTCGCCGACCTGCACGCCAGCCGTGCGCGCCAGGTCGATCACGTTCGGCTGCACGACCATCGTCATGTTCTCGGCGAGCACGATATCCGGCAGCGGGCCCGCAGGCCGGCTCCGGCTGCCCAGGATCGGCTGGAAATACCCGCCACCGAAGCCGTGCACCAGGTCGTCGCAGATGGTAAACCCGCGGGCCTCGATCACCGATGCGGCATCGACGATCTCGTCCATCGAGCAGCCCGGACGCATCACCGAGGTCACGGCGTCATACGCGGCCTCGGCGGTGTCGTGCAGGTCGCGGTACAGCGCCGGCGGCTGCGCGCCCACGGCGAAGGTGCGCAGCACCTGACCGCCGTAGTCCCAGAAGGACCCGGTGATCTCGGTGAACACGCAGTCGCCGTTACGCACGATGCGGTTCATCGGATGCTGGCGCGGGATGTAGCAGTCGGGTGCGGCCATCGAGGTGACGCCGAAATAATGAAGCATGGACACGCCGCCGAATGGCACGAACGCCCGCTCGGCGATGTCGCCCAGGTCGCGCTCGTTGAGCCCTTCACACAGCCCGTCGGCGAGCGCTGCGATCGACGCATCCGAGAACGCCGCGCCGATGCGCAGCCAGTCGATCTCCTCCTCCGACTTGGTCAGGCGCAGGCGGCTGTAGGCGGGGTTGAGATCGACCAGGTCGGGGAACACGGCCGCCAGCTTGCGGTACTTGCCGAAATTGAATACGCCCATGATGCCTATGCGTCGGGCACCCCGGCGCTTCAGTTCCGAGACCACCTTGTCGATGCTGCGATGCTCGCTCCATTCGACCTCGCATTGCCAGGCGATCTGCTTCGCCAGCGGCGCGTGGTTCACCCATTCGACGAACATCCTGGGCTGCTCTCGCGCGTCGAACACGATGATCTGCTCGCTGGTGGTGACCCATCCGGTCAACCACGAGATACCGGTGCCGGCGCGCTGCTCGCCGCAGACCAGCAGCTGGTCGACCTCGTGCAGACGCATCACCTCGGCCAGCGCCTCGCGCCGGCGCTGCATCTCGCCATCGGAGAACCGGGGAAACGGCTGGTCGAGGATGGCGCGCAGGCGCGGCTCGAGGCCCAGGCGTGACGGATCGGCAGGTTGCAGGTGCGGCATGTGGGCTCCAGGTTCGCGCTTGGCGGGGAATTCCGGGTCAAAACCGATAGAATCGGGCGCTTCGATATTACCGATCTTCGCCGACCTTCGATGAACCCTGCGACCACCTGCCGCGCCAAGGCCCTCCCCCGCACCGACCGCCGCAATGCTGCGGCCTCGCCTGCCGCCCACGCCGCCGCACCGTCCCGCATCCTTGCCACGCTTGCATCCCTTGCCGCGATCGCCACGGTATGCGCCGGCCCGGTGCATGCGCAGGCCTGGCCCTCGAAGCCGGTACGCCTGATCCACGGCTTCGCACCGGGCAGCGCGATCGATGTGTCGATCCGGCCGCTGGCAGCCCAGCTCGCCTCCGAGTTCGGCCAGGGCTTCTCGGTCGAGCCACGCCCGGGCGCGACCGGCCAGCTTGCCAACGAGTTCGTCTCGAAAGCGGCACCCGATGCCTACACGCTGCTCGCCGCACCCGGCACCTCGCTCACCTCGGCACCGCACCTGCAGAAGGCACCCTACGATTCCCTGAAAGATCTTGCCCCGATCGCGATGATCACTGCGTTCTCCTTCGTCCTGGTG
>JBILGF010000370.1:0-3682 GCA_044351195.1 Burkholderiales bacterium | reverse complement strand
TTCATCCTGTTCCTGGGCGACAACGGGTATTTCTTCGGCGAGCACGGTCTTGGCCTGGAGCGCCGGTTTGCCTATGAAGAGGGCATCCGCTCGCCGTTCACCTTCCGCTACCCGCCCCGGGTGAAGCCGGGCACGCGGATCGACGACCTGGTGCTGGCGCTGGACATCGCCCCGACCTGCATCGAGCTGGCGGGGGGCAAGCCCGGGCCCCAGGTGCAGGGCCTGTCCCTGCTGCCGCTGATGGCGCCCAGGCCGGACGGTGGCATCCCGGGCGGTATCCCGGGCTGGCGCCGCTCGATCATGTGCGAGTACTTCAGCGAGAACGCCATGCCGTGGCTGATCGGCATGTCGTACAAGGCGGTACGCACCGACCGCTACAAGCTGGTGCACTGGGTGAACCGCGGCGACGACGGTGAACTCGACGAACTGTACGACCTCGAGCGTGACCCGTACGAGATGAAGAACCTGATCGACGATCCGGCCTGTGCCGAGGTCCGGCGCACGCTGCGGGCCGAACTCGCGCGCCTGGTCGCGGCCTCGGTCGGGCTGTAAGGCGCGGGGGCGCCGGGACAGGGCCGCCCGGCCCGGCCTGCCGGGCGGGCGGGGTCCATGACATAATCACGGGTTCTCCAACGGTGTGCCCGAGACCATGGCCCTCACGCTCTACGACAAGTTGTTCGACAGTCACGTCGTCCATCAGCAGGACGACGGCACGGTGCTGCTCTACATCGACCGCCACCTCGTGCACGAGGTGACCAGCCCGCAGGCATTCGAAGGGCTGAAGATCGCGGGGCGCAAGCCCTGGAACATCAACTCGATCATGTCGACGGCCGACCACAACACGCCCACCCGCGACTGGGCCGGCGGCATCAAGGATCCAGTGTCGAAGCTGCAGGTCGACACGCTGGATGCCAACATCCGCGAGTACGGTGCGCGCGCCTACTTCCCGTTCCTGTCGAAGCAGCAGGGTATCGTGCACGTGATCGGGCCGGAACAGGGCTTCACGCTGCCGGGCGCCACGCTGGTCTGCGGCGATTCGCACACCAGTACGCATGGTGCGCTGGCGGCCCTCGCGTTCGGCATCGGCACCTCCGAGGTCGAGCACGTGCTTGCCACCCAGACGCTGGTGCAGAAGAAGGCGAAGTCGATGCTGGTCAAGGTCGAGGGCGACCTGGGCGCCGGCGTCACCGCCAAGGATGTCGTGCTCGCGCTGATCGGCAGGATCGGCACCGCGGGCGGCACCGGGCATGCGATCGAATTCGCGGGCTCCGCGATCCGCGGCCTGTCGGTCGAAGGCCGCATGACCCTGTGCAACATGGCGATCGAGGCCGGCGCCCGCGCCGGCATGGTCGCAGTCGATGACAAGACGATCGATTACGTGAAGGGGCGGCCGTTCGCGCCCAAGGGCGAGCAGTGGGACGCCGCGGTCGCGTACTGGCGCGCGCTGGTGAGCGACGAAGGTGCTGCGTTCGACACGGTGATCGACCTGCCGGCCGCGTCGATAGAGCCGCAGGTGACCTGGGGCACCAGCCCGCAGATGGTGGTGCCGGTCGGCGGCCGCGTTCCCGACCCGGCCGATGCCGCCGATCCGGTGCGCCGCGACGGCATCGAGCGGGCGTTGAAGTACATGGGCCTGAAGCCCAACACGCGCATCCAGGACATCACGATCGACAAGGTGTTCATCGGCTCGTGCACCAACTCGCGCATCGAAGACCTGCGCGCGGCGGCCGCGGTGGCGAAGGGCCGCAAGGTCGCGCCGAACGTGAAGCTGGCGATGGTGGTGCCAGGTTCCGGGCTGGTCAAAGAGCAGGCTGAGCGTGAAGGCCTGCATGACGTGTTCACCGCGGCCGGGTTCGAGTGGCGCGAGCCGGGCTGCTCGATGTGCCTGGGCATGAACGACGACCGGCTCGAGCCGGGTGAGCGCTGCGCGTCGACTTCGAACCGCAACTTCGAGGGCCGGCAGGGCGCCGGCGGCCGCACGCACCTGGTCAGCCCGGCGATGGCCGCAGCCGCAGCCGTGTCCGGGCATTTCGTCGACGTACGCTTGCTCGAGGCAGGAGCCCGATGATGGACAAGTTCATCCGCCTGAACGGCCTGGCTGCACCGCTCGACCGTGCCAATGTCGACACCGACGCGGTGATCCCGAAGCAGTTCCTGAAATCGATCAAGCGCACCGGCTTCGGCCCCAACCTGTTCGATTCCTGGCGCTACCTCGATACCGGCGAGCCCGGCATGGACAACAGCAACCGGCCGCTGAACGAAGATTTCATCCTGAACAAGACCCGCTTCCAGGGCGCGCAGGTGCTGCTCGCGCGCGAGAACTTCGGCTGCGGGTCGTCGCGCGAGCATGCGCCATGGGCGCTGCAGGACTACGGGTTCAAGGCAGTCATCGCTTCTTCTTTCGGCGACATCTTCTACAGCAACAGCCTGAAGAACGGCCTGCTGCCGATCTGCCTGTCGAAGGCCGAGATGGATGTCCTGTTTGAGGAGACCTTCGCCAGCGAAGGCTACCGCCTGGACATCGACCTCGAGAACCAGAAGGTCACCACGCCCTCGGGCCGGCAGTTCGCGTTCGACATCGAGCCGTTCAGCAAGCACTGCCTGATGAACGGGCTCGACGAGATCGGCCTGACGCTGCAGCAGGCAGACCACATCCGCGCGTTCGAAACGAAGCACAGGGTGGCGCAGCCCTGGCTGTTCCTCTAGACGGCCCGGAGGCCCCATGAAGAAGATCGCAGTCCTGCCCGGCGACGGTATCGGCGCCGAGATCATCGCGCAGGCGGTGCGCGTGCTGCGCGCCCTCGAACCCCATGGCCTGGCGGTCGAGCTGGCGGAGGCCCCGGTCGGCGGTACCGCCTACGACCTGTCCGGCGATCCCCTGCCGAAGGCGACGCTCGACCTCGCCCGCTCGGCAGACGCCATCCTGTTCGGTTCGGTCGGTGGCTGGCAGTGGGACACGCTGCCGCGCGACAAGCGTCCCGAGCAGGCCATCCTCGGCCTGCGCAAGGAACTGAAGCTGTTCGCCAACCTCAGGCCGGCGGTGATCTATCCCGAACTGGCCGCCGCCTCGACGCTCAAGGCGGAAGTGGTGTCCGGCATGGACGTGCTGATCATCCGCGAACTGACCGGCGACATCTATTTCGGCCAGCCGCGCGGCATCCGCACCAATGCGGCGGGCGAGCGCGAAGGCTTCGACACCATGCTTTACGCCGAGTCCGAGATTCGCCGTATCGCCCGCGTCGGCTTCGAGTCGGCGCTCAAGCGCAACCGCCGCCTGTGCTCGGTCGACAAGGCCAACGTGCTCGAGACTTCGCAGCTCTGGCGCGATGTCGTCACCGAAGTGGCGAAGGATTACCCCACCGTCGAGCTGTCGCACATGTACGTCGACAACGCGGCGATGCAACTGCTGCGCAACCCGCGCCAGTTCGACGTGATCGTCACCGGCAACATGTTCGGCGACATCCTGTCCGACGAGGCTTCGATGCTCACCGGGTCGATCGGCATGCTGCCGTCCGCATCGCTCGACGCGAACGGCAAGGGCCTGTACGAGCCGATCCACGGCTCCGCGCCTGACATCGCGGGCAAGGACGTCGCCAACCCGCTGGCGACCATCCTGTCGGCCGCGATGCTGCTGCGCTACAGCCTCGGGCACGATGCATTCGCACGCCGTATCGAGGGCGCG
>JBILGF010000334.1:0-4092 GCA_044351195.1 Burkholderiales bacterium | reverse complement strand
GTGCTCGACCTCGCAGGCATGCGGATCATGTGCTGGAACGTGTGGAAGACGGTGGCCGGAAGCCGCCCTGTCGACGCCACCATCCCCGCGCCCGCGATGGCACACGCATAGAAGGGCAGGGCACCGGCCGGCGCCAGACAGCGCCGTCCGGACGCAAACGCAGCAACGAGAGGTGGCGAAATCATGGGCATGGATAGCGGGCATCAGGCGATCGAGAAAAACGTCGGCTGGATGGTGCTGCTGGTGATCCTGGTGGTGAGCGTGGGCGGTCTGGTGCAGATCGTGCCGCTGTTCTTTCAGCGTTCGACGACCGAGCCGGTGTCGGGGCTCAAGCCTTACACGGCGCTGCAGCAGGCAGGCCGTGACGTGTACGTGCGGGAAGGCTGCTACAACTGCCATTCGCAGATGATCCGGCCGCTGCGCGCCGAGACCGAGCGCTACGGCCACTACTCGGTGGCCGGGGAATTCGTCTACGACCACCCGTTCCAGTGGGGCAGCAAGCGTACCGGTCCCGATCTGGCCCGGGTCGGCGGTCGCTATTCCGACGAATGGCATCGCATCCATTTCATCAATCCGCGCGATGTCGTGCCCGAGTCGAACATGCCGGCCTATCCCTGGCTCGAGCGTACCCCGGTCGACGGGGAGAGCCTGGGCGGACGGCTGAGGGCCTTGTCCCGGGTCGGGGTTCCCTATACCGCAGAGGAGATCGCCGGCGCCGGGAAGGCGGTCGAGGGCCGGACCGAACTCGATGCCCTGATCGCCTACATGCAGGTGCTGGGCACCAGCCTCAAGCCTGCCGCGACCCCGGTCGCCACCCAGTGAGGAGCACGCGATGACCCGCGGTGACCTGCAATCGATCATCACGCTGATCGCGTTCGTGGCTTTCATCGGCATCGTCTGGTGGGCCTGGTCCAAGCGCCAGCGCGCCGCGTTCAGCGAAGCCGAACGCATCCCCCTCGATGACGACGCACCGTACCGACCTTCCGGTACGGCGCAGGTGCCGGACGAGTCCGGTTCACGGGAGGCCAGGTAATGTCGGATTTCATCTACAGCTGGATCGGCATCGCGATCGCGGTGGTGACCCTCGTCTCCATCCTCGCCTGTGCCTGGTTCCTCAAGGCGAACACCACCCGGCGGCTTCCCGCCGGTGCCGATCCCGGCACCACCGGCCACCTGTGGGACGGCGACCTGGCCGAATGGAACCATCCACTGCCGCGGTGGTGGATGTACCTGTTCTACATCACCATCGTGTTCGGACTGCTCTACCTTGCGCTGTATCCGGGCCTCGCGGTGTACGGCGGCGCGCTCGGATGGAGCTCGGCCGGCCAGCACGCGACCGAATCCAGGCGCTGGGACAGCCGGTACGCCGCGATGTTCGATGTCTACCTGAAGCAGGAGATCCCGGTGGTGGCGCGCGATCCTGCAGCCCGCGAGATGGGCCAGCGGCTGTTCGTCACCTACTGTGCGCAGTGCCATGCCTCCGACGCGGGCGGGTCCAGGGGATTCCCGAACCTGCGCGACACCGACTGGATCTGGGGCGGCGAGCCGGCACAGGTGCTCGAGTCGATCGCCCGGGGGCGCCAGGCGATGATGCCGCCCCTGGCCGAAGCGATCGGCACCGAGAACGTCAAGGCGGTCGCCAACCATGTGCGGTCACTGTCCGGCCTGCCGCACGACGCGGCTCTCGCCGCCCACGGCAAGGTGAAGTACGAGCAGGTCTGCGTCGCCTGCCACGGCATGGATTCGAAAGGCAATCCGGCGCTGGGTGCCCCCAACCTGACCGACAGGGTCTGGCTGTACGGGTCGTCGGAAGAGGCGATCGTCGAGGCGATCACCCGCGGCCGCAACGGCGTGATGCCGGCACAGCTGGAGTTCCTCGGCGCAGGCAAGGTTCATCTTCTCGCAGCCTATGTCTGGGGACTCTCGCGTGACACGAGGAAGTGATCGCACCGGGCAGCCGGACGCGGGCAGCGTAGCCGTCGCCGCCGTCCCGGCCGACCCTCGCGCGGCTGCCAGCGCCGACGACGCACTGTTCGAGATCCGGCGCAAGATCTATCCGCGCGCGGTCACCGGGTTTCTCGCCCGGCAGCGGGTGCTGCTGGTCGTTCTCACCCAGCTGGCCTTCTACGGCACCGCATGGCTCGAATGGAACGCACGCCAGGCCGTGCTGTTCGACCTGGCCGCGCGCAAGTTCTACATCTTCGGCTTCGTGTTCTGGCCGCAGGACTTCATCTTCCTGACCGGCCTGCTGGTGATCGCCGCGCTGTCGCTGTTCCTGTTCACCGCGATCGCGGGACGTCTCTGGTGCGGCTATGCCTGCCCGCAGACGGTCTACACCGAGCTGTTCATGTGGATCGAGCGCAAGGTCGAGGGCGACCGGATGGCGCGCATGCGTCTGGACGGGCAGCCGATGTCGGTGCGCAAGCTGCGCCTGAAGGCCATCAAGCACGGTCTCTGGGTGCTGCTCGCGTTCTGGACCGGCTTCACCTTCGTGGGCTATTTCACGCCGATCCGCGAACTCGGTGCCGCCGTCCTGTCGTTTTCGCTGGGCCCATGGCAGGCGTTCTGGATGGCGTTCTACGGTTTCGCCACCTGGGGCAATGCCGGCTTCATGCGCGAGCAGGTGTGCAAGTACATGTGTCCTTATGCGCGCTTCCAGAGCGTGATGTTCGATCCCGACACGCTGATCGTCACCTACGACACCCGGCGCGGCGAGCCCAGGGGCGCGCGCGGCAAGTCCGCCGATGCGCGGGCGAGCGGGCTGGGCGATTGTGTCGACTGTGGCATCTGCGTGCAGGTGTGTCCGACCGGCATCGATATCCGGAACGGGCTGCAGTACGAGTGCATCGGCTGCGGCGCCTGTGTCGATGGCTGCAACCAGGTGATGGGCAAGATGGGCTATCCGAAGGGCCTGATCCGCTACTCGACCGAGAACGCGATCGCCGGCCGCTACGACGACCGGCAGATCCTGCGCCGCCTGCTGCGCGTGCGCACGCTGCTCTACAGCGGGCTGCTGCTGGCCGTGATGGTGATCGTGATCGCGGGCATCGTGCTGCGCACGCCGGTCAAGATGAACATCATCCGTGACCGCGGCAACATCGTGCGTGAACTCGACGATGGCCAGCTCGAGAACGTCTACCGGGTGCAGATCATGAACACCCGAGAGGCCGCGCGCAGCTTCCTGCTCTCCGCGCGGGGCATCGATGGCATCGAACTGGTGGTCAACGAGGCGCAGCCGATCGAGATCGGCCCGGTCGGGGCGCGCATCGTGGCGCTCGAACTGCGCCTGCCGCCGGGGGCGGTGAAGACGTTATCGACGCCGGTCTGGCTGAAAGTCGAGGCTACCGACGACGCCGGCGTGGCGCGCGAAGAGAAGACCGTGTTCATCGCGCGCTGACGCCGGGTCGCCTGCCCGGCTGCCCCATCCTTTCATCCTGTCGTCCGATCTTCCGCTGGAGTCCTCCATGTCCGTCGCGAACCGCACTGTTCCCGTCCCTGCAGGTGCGGATCGCCTGCGCCCGACACCCTGGTATCGCGAGCCCTGGCCATGGCTGCTGTTCTTTCCGCCGGCGGTCGCCGTGGTCGCCGGCACGATCACGATGGGCATCGCGTTCAAGACGTTCGACGGGGTGGTGTCGGACGATTACTACCGCGAGGGCCTGGCGATAAACCGGAACATCGATCGCGATGCGCGGGCACGCGAGCGCGGGCTTTCCGCCCAGCTGCAGTTCAGTCCGTCGGGCAACCGCGTGCGCGTCACGATGGCCGGCGATGCGTCCTCCGAGGGCCCGCTGCACCTGCGACTGGTGCGCGCCGCGCGCAGCGGCGACGACCAGGATGTCACGCTCGAGAACGTGGCGCCGGGATTGTACGAAGGCCGGCTGACCCGGCCGGTGCACGGGCGCTGGCACCTTCGTCTCGAGGACGAGGGTGGCCTCTGGCGTATCGCCGCCACCGCCCAGTTGCCGGAGACGCGGGCGATCGGCCTTGTGCCGCCATCGTCCAACCCGCATGCACCGGAGGAGCCGAAATGGAATGGTCCCGGAAACTGATCTGCATCCTGTGGCCGTCCTTCCTCGTGGCCGTGGCGGC
>JBILGF010000221.1:0-5850 GCA_044351195.1 Burkholderiales bacterium | reverse complement strand
TGGTGCTTGCCGGCTGCGCCCAGCGCACGTCCGCGCCTGGCAAGGCGGGCACTGCGGCTTCCCCGGCGACCGCCTCCCCTGCGCCGACGGCGCCGGCACCGCTGCCGCAGCCTCGGGTCGAGCCGGTCAGTGTCCCGCCACGCATCGGGCTTGCGCTGGGCGGGGGTGCGGCGCGAGGGTTCGCGCATGTCGGCGTGATCATGGTGCTGGAGCAGGCAGGTATCCTGCCCGAGTATGTCGCGGGCACCAGTGCCGGCGCAGTGGTCGGCGCGATCTACGCTGCCGGCTATCGGTCGGCCGACCTGCAGCGCATCGCGGGCCAACTGGCCGAGTCGGACGTGCGTGAGTTCGCGCTGCCCGATCGCGGCTTCCTTCGGGGCGACCGCCTGCAGGCGTTCATCAACCGGGCGGTCCAGAATCGTCCGATCGAACAGCTGAACATCCGTTTCGCGGCGGTCGCCACCGACCTCCAGTCCGGCGAGGGTGTCGTGTTCAGGCGCGGCGACACCGGCTTGTCGGTGCGCGCGTCCAGCGCGGTACCCGGCGTGTTCCAGCCGGCGATCGTGGGCGATCGGGCGATGGTGGACGGTGGGTTGACGCATCCGATTCCGGTGCGCGCCGTACGCGCACTCGGCGCCGAACTGGTGATCGCCGTGGATATCTCGAGTCAGCCGCAATTCGCCCGCATCGGCGATTCAATCGACATCCTGCTGCAGTCGTTCACGATCATGGGCCGCGCGCTCGGCGCCTCCGAACTGTCCGAGGCCGACGTGGTGATCCGGCCAGCGGTGGGACAGCTCAGGCCGACGGATTTCCAGAGCCGGAAGCTCGCGATCGCCGAGGGCCAGCGAGCCGCGCGCGCAGCCCTGCCGGAGATCCGCCGCAGGATCGAGGCGGCAACCCGCAGGATCAGCCCGCCAGTCGACGGGCTCCGTTGAAGCGACTGACCCAGTAGCGGTCGGCCATGTTCACGATGTGCACCCGGCCGCCTGCGCTGGGTGCATGGATGAAGCGTCCGTCTCCGACGTAGATGCCCACGTGGGAATACCGCCGCCCCCGGGTGTTGAAGAACACGAGGTCGCCAGGCTCGAGCGCCGCCTTCTCGACCCAGGTACCCATGCGCGCCATGTCGAATGAATTGTGCGGCAGCGAGCGTCCGGTCACGTGATTGAACACGTAGCGGACCAGGCCGCTGCAATCGAAACCGGTGTCGGGGTTGCGACCGCCGAACGTGTAACGGATGCCGATCAGCCCCATGGCCTGCATCACCAGTTCCTGGGCCGAACTGACCGCGCGTCCGGCCAGGTCCTGGCCGGCTGCAAGCCCGGCGTTCGCGAGATCAAGCCCGGACGCGAATACCGACTCGCGCGTCTCGTCGGCACGCGCGGCGCTGGAGGCGCCCATCCCGACCGCGAGGGCCAGCAGCGCGAAGGCAATCCAGCGGACGGCCGCGATGCGAACGGCGGGGACGACTGCAGCGGCTGCGAAGGCTGCCACGGCTGAAATGCTGGAACGATTCGGGCTCGGGACGAACTGCATGTTCTGAAGGTCCTTCCAGAGATGCTTGATTACCCGGCAGGAATCCGGATTTTGCGGCACTATTCCGAGGCGAATTCAACGACGCGATAGCCCTCCCGCCCTCGGTCCGAAGGCCGCCCGGGTGCAGCGGGTGCAGGATGCCACAGCCCGGCGCGCGAGGCAAACTGCGCACGTGAGCGGGCTGTCGCCCTTCAAGTCGATATCCGCGTCTGGCCGGGGGAGTTCCGGGAGAACGAAATGACGATGGACATGCCAGGATCTCACCGACGCATTCCGGGGCTGCTGCAGCGGCTGGGTGCCGTGTTCGCGCTGCTCTGCAGCACGGCATCCGCACAACCCCTGGTGATGGGCATCCTGCCGCTGCACTACCGTACGGTCGAGCAGGTGATCCCGCTGGTGCGTCCCCTGGTGCCGCCTCCTGGTACCGTCAGCGGTATCCAGAACCAGCTGATCGTGCACACCACGCCTGCGAATTTGGCTGAGATCCGGGCCGTTCTCGAGCGGATCGACACCCTGCCGCGCCGCTTGCTGATCAGCGTGCGCCACGACACGGATACGGCGGCCTCGGCCGATCGGGTTTCGGTCGAGGGTGTCGTCACGCTCGGTCGCAGCGAAGTCTCGGTGGGGGGCAGGGCTGCGGGCGGCACCCGCGTGGAGGCGCATGCAACGACCCGCGGCCAGTCCGATCGCACCGTGCAGCAGGTGCAGGCACTGGAGGGGCAGCCGGCGATGATCCAGGCCGGGCGCTCGGTACCGGTCCCGGTGCGCCAGGTCGTGCGTGGCCCGGCCGGCCCCCAGGTGGTCGATTCGGTGGAGTACCGCGAGGTCGCGACCGGCTTTCAGGTGATCGCCCGGCTGGCCGGCGACCAGGTGATCCTCGACATCCTGCCGCAGCGGCAGGTGCCGGCAGGTGGCGGCGTACCCGGCAGCGTGAACACGCAGCAGCTGGCGACCACGGTGCGCGCACGGCTGGGCGAGTGGATCGATCTCGGGGGCACCGTGCGTGCGCTCGATGACCGGCAGTCGGTGCTGCTCGGCCGGACCGGCGCCAGGGGCAGCGAGCAGCTTCGGGTGCTGGTCCGGGTGGAGGAGCTCCAGTGAGCGGTCCGCCGGCGCCTGGGCACGCGCAATGGATCCACTGACGCACCTGCTGGCTGGGGCGCTGGTCGCGCTGGCGCTGGAGCCGGCACGACCGCGCCCCGGATTCGTCGGACAGTTGCCGCGCGTCGGTGCCGGCATGCTAGCCGGGCTTTTCCCGGATATTGCCCACCTCGCGCTCATCTGGGACCCGCTCGCGGTACTGGCGCCCACCAGCGCCTGGATCCATTCGCTGCTTGTGCTGCCGCTGAGCGCGCTGGGAATCGCGATCCTGTGTGCAGGGCTTGGCCAGCGTCCTGCGCAGTGGCCGGCGTTGCTGCTGATCACGGTCCCGGCGCTGCTGCTGCACCTCGGGCTGGACCTGCTGACGGCCTCCGGCATCCAGCCGTGGTACCCGGTCGCCAGCACCCGGTATGCAGTGCCGCTGGTGTTTCCGTTCGATCCCGTGTTGCTCGTCCTCGGGGGCGTCGCGGTGATCCTTGGCTGGCGTTGGCCGTCGCGCGCCCGCGGGTCGGCGATTGCCGCGCTTGCGCTGGCGGCGGGTCATGCAGCGATGCTGGGGCAGTGGCGCGACCAGGCGCTGGCGGTCGGCGCCGCCCGGGTGGCCGCGCGCGGCCTCGAAGGGGCAACCGTCCATGTGTTGCCGCAGCCGTTCTCGCCGCGCAACTGGCAGGTGCTGGTGGCGCACGGCGATGCTTTCGAACAGGCCTGGATCAGGGCGGGCGAGGCCTACGCCGTTGCCCCCGACGAACCTGCCGGAAAGGCATCCGTGCCCGCGGCCGGCACCGTGCCCGGCGCTGCAGTGGCGCAGTCGCCCTTATCCGTGCTGGCGACGGTACGCAGCGCCTATCTCCCGCCGTCGCAGGCGCAGTGGACGCATGTGTTCCGCTTCGGCGACGACGGTGGCCGGGCCGAGTTTGCGCGCACCGCATGGAGCCGGCCGGAGTTCGCCGGATTCCGTCGGTTCAGCGTGCATACTATTCTGAGCCATGTCGAGTATCGTGCCGACCAGCGACAGGTGTGCGCATGGTTCCACGACGCCCGCCTCTCGCTGCCCGGGGTGTCGCCCTCATTCCGCTTCGGGTCCTGCCAGCACATGGATGAGCTGACCTGGACCGTGCGGCGGATGCCCGGGCCGCTGGCCTGGCTGTGACCCACCGAGATACCCGCTGCTTCCCTCTGGAGAATCGACGATGACCCGCCATCGACTGCCCGCCGTCTTCATGCGCGGCGGCACCAGCAAGGCCCTGATGCTGCACCGGCATGACCTGCCTGCCGAGCAGCGCGACTGGGATCCGATCTTCCTGCGCGCCATGGGGTCGCCCGATCCGAACGGCCGCCAGCTCGACGGCATGGGCGGTGGCATATCGTCCGTCTCGAAGGTGTGCGTGCTGTCGCGCTCGGCCCGGCCGGATGCCGATATCGACTACACGTTCGCGCAGGTGATGGTGCAGGAACCTCATGTCGACTACAGCGGCAATTGCGGCAACATGTCGTCTGCCGTCGGGCCGTTCGCGGTGGACGAGGGCCTCGTCGATGCTGCCGATGGCGAGGCCACGGTGCGCATCTACAACACCAACACCGACAAGATCATCCACGCGACCTTCCAGGTACGTGGCCGACAGGCGGTGGAAGCGGGTGAACTGTCGATACCCGGCGTGGCCGGTACCGGGGCGCCGATCCGGCTGGACTTCCTGTCCCCGGGCGGCGCGAGCAGCGGCAAGCTGCTGCCCACCGGAAACCTGATCGACCTCGTCGAGGTACCCGGGCTCGGGCCCGTCGAGGTGTCGATGGTCGATGCCGCCAATGCCTGCGTACTGGTACCGGCATCCGCCCTCGGGCTGACCGGCATCGAGATGCCGGCCGAACTCGAGGCCGACCGCGTGACCCTCGAGCGTCTTTCGGCGATCCGCCTGCAGGCATCGGTCGCCATGGGACTCACGCGCACGATCGATGAGGCACGCAGCCGGAGCGTGGTGCCTTTCGTCGGTTTCGTGTCCCCACCACAGGCGGCATGCACGCTTTCGGGCGCGACCATCACCCCGGAATCGGTAGACCTCACCGCACGCATGATCTCCAACGGCCAGCCGCACCGTGCGCTGCCGCTGACGGCATCGCTGTGCATTGCCGTGGCGGCGTCGATCGAAGGCACCGTAGCCTGGCGCGCCCGCGTCGAAGGCGGTGGCGCGGCGGCCGCCGGGCAGGTGTCCGACACGCTGCGCCTGGCGATGCCCTCTGGCGTGCTGACCGTGGGAGCAGCCGTGGAGTACCGCGCCGGGCAGTGGTCTGCGCTTCGCGGTTCCTTCTATCGCACCGCACGCCGCCTGTTCGATGGCGCGGTCTGCTACTGATCCTGCACTGACCGTGCTCAGCCGGGGCGGAACGCCGACAGGTCGACCGCCCGATCGAACAGCCCGCGAGTGGCCTCGAGCAGCCGGGCGGAGGCTGCCTCGTCCCAGTGGCCGTAGGCCGTGTTGCCGTGGAACTTGGCTTCCAGTTCGTCGCGCGACAGCGGCGCGTGCACGCCACCGCGGATGAACGGCTGGCGTTCCTCGACCACCCGGCCGTCGGCCAGCGTGAAGCGCACATGGCCGGTGTAGGCGCGCGGATAGGGGTTGGCCGGATCCACCACGTAGCGCACCTTTGATGCCAGCGCCAGGATGCGTTCGTCGCGCACCGTGCGGGGGGTGAACGCGTCCAGTCCTGCCGCGCCGGTGATGAAGCCGACGGCGATGTTGAACGGTGCGCTGAACTTCGCCCCATATTCGGTGGCGGGACGGTGTTTCGAGGCGAGCGGTTCCCACAGGCGGTGGACATAGCCTTCGGCGGTCTCGCACAGCACGTCGACCACGTCCTCGGCACTGAACCCTTCGGTGCGCGCGCGCCGGGCCAGCCGCAGCGCGCAGTCGATGTAGGGCTGGTTCATCGTGCCTGTCGCATAGGGCTTGAAGGTGATCGACAGCATCGTCCAGTCGGTGCCGAAGCCGTCGAGGAGCGCGGCATAGTCCCCGTCGGCGCTGTGCGCAAAACCGTTGTACAGGCCATGGGTGCCTTCGAACACGGTGCGCGGGGAGAAGAACCCCTGCCGGCCGATGCGTGCTGCGCGCACGCCGCACTGCGCAGCCCAGCCGGCATGCAGGCGTTTGGTCCAGGAGCCTTCGGCCAGGTACTCGATGATGCCGCTGGCCATGCTGCCCGCGGTCCCGAGCGCAT
>JBILGF010000338.1:0-4052 GCA_044351195.1 Burkholderiales bacterium | reverse complement strand
CGCAGGGTGCGCTCGACTCGCTGGCACGCGCGTCAGCCAGGCGAAGCAGCGCCTCCACCCGCGATGCATCCATCGCAGGCTGGAAGCGCGGGAACGATTCGAGCAAGGCCCGCGCACGCGAGCGACGCTCGGGCGCGCTGATCGCGCGTTGCAAGGCCGCGAACTGGTCGCTGGAAATCTTCAGCATCGGGTCATGCCCTCGTGCGAACGAGCGCACGCTCGCTCGTGCTGACCGAAGCGCCGGTTGGCGCATACGCGAGCGCAGCGGACCCATCCTCACTCTCGGCGATCCAGCTTGCGATCGGGCCGAACAGGTCGGTCACCTGTGCCGGCTCACACACAGACATGAATGCCCGCATGACACGCGGATCGTAGTAACGGAACAGCAACGGCTCGAGATCCGGCCCATAGACCATGTTGATGTTGCGCAGGTGCTTGCGCAACTCGAGCATGCTTGCAGACGACCGAAAGAACACGCCCCAGTGGTTACCCCAACCGGCTGCGAGCAGCCATTCGGTGAATTCGGCATCCGGTTGCAGGCATACGAGATACGGGGCGACAGTGGCCATATCGGGCTCGAGCTCGCCTCGATAAAGGCATAGCGACTGCGGCGCCCGTTCCGCATACAACTTCTCCAACAGCCCGGGAATGCTTGCGCCATCGACCACTGCGAACACCTGCGCGCCTTCTTCCGACCACAGCCAGTCGGACAGCGCGCGCAGACCCTCGGGTGGCAGCCGGGCCATCGATCAGCTACCCGCAGCGCCGACGAACGGAGCTCCGCCAGCAGCGGCGGACTTCAACGCGACCGCGGCAGGACTGTACTTCTTCGCCGCAGGTGGCGAAGGCTTGGTGGCCGCTGCATCCTTCTCCCCCGCCTTCCCGCTGGCAGCCTCTTTGGGCGCCTTGGGTGCATCGGGGGAAGCCCCGGATCCGCTACCTGCAGATCCTCCGCTGTTGACCTTGGTCAGCGTGCCCTGGATGTCGATGCCCGCAGGGGAAATATTGATGAAGTTGCCGCCGACCTTCAGCGAAATCTGCGTGCCGGCTTCGATGATCACCTTCATCCCTGCCTTGAAGTGGATCTCCTGCCCCGAGTCGACCGCTGACTTCTGTGCGACCTTGACCTGCCAGTCGGCCCCGGCGTCCAGCGACGCGGTTCCGGCGATCTTCACGTTCTGGTCGCCGGTCACCTTCAGGTGTGCGTCACCCCCGACTTCGTCGACCAGGTCTTCCTTCACCATCCGTTGATCGGTCGCGCCGATGAACTCGAATCTGTCTTTCAGCACACGCAGGTCGAGCTGCTTCTGGGCGTGCATGAACACCTGTTCGGAACCCGCCTTGTCGTCGAAGCGCAGTTCATTGAACCCGCCACCGCCGATGGTCGACGACTTGATCGTCATCTGCGACTTGTTCGCAGGCAATGCGTACGGCACGGTCGAGATGTCGTTGAACACGCGATTGGTCACGATCGGGCGATCAGGGTCGCCTTCGAGGAAGTCGACGATCACTTCCTGTCCTACCCTGGGCAACGCGAGCATGCCCCAGCCCTTGCCCGCCCATGGGTGAGCCACCCGCACCCAGCACGAGGTCTCCGCTGAATTGCTGTCCGACTGGCTGCCGGCATAGCGGTCCCAGTGGAACTGCACCCGTACTCGCCCGAACTTGTCCGTGTACACCTCTTCGCCGGAAGGACCGGTGACGAACGCAGTCTGTGGCCCACTGATATGCGGCTCGGGGGTCAGTCGCTCCGGGCGGAACTGCACCGACGAAGGCACTGCCGTGAACTGCATCGAGAACGAAACCTCCCCGCTGTTTGACTCATAGTCGTCCATTCGCATCTGAAAATCATGCGCCACGACCAGGTATTCCTGATCAAGGGCGGGGGCGAAGTGTCCGCGCAACTTGAACAGGCAGCCGACTTCCACCCCGCGCGCCCCGCCGGACCCTCGGTAACTCTTGCGACGCGCAACCATCTCTTCCATGCGCACGGTGGCAAGGCGGGTCGCCTCGGCGCCTGGCGCCTTTCCACCGGGCAGCTCGGACGGCCCGCCGGCATAGTCGAAGATGTCCAGGTCGCCAAACGGGTGTGAGGCCGCCTTGGCATGAACGCCTTCCACTGTCATGCGCGAATGCTGGAACGAGAAATCGCGGGCGGCATATTTGCCCGGCCGCAGGGAGCCGGTGGCGACAAACTCGTCGATGACCTGGTCGCTCTTGTCACTGCGCCTGAAGTCGAGATACGGCGCGAGTGTGCTGGTCTTGTGCCCTGAAGGATGATCGGCGATCTTCAGCGTGTGTGAACCGTTGGCGTGGGCAAAGTAATAGTAGAGGCCTGCACTCTCCCAGAGCCGACTGACGAAGTTGAAGTCGGTTTCACGGTACTGCACGCAATAGGCATGCGGCTCATAAGTGCCGGAAGCGACCGACTCGACCTTGCCGCCATACGTCGAAAGCGTCCGCTCAACAACCTTTGGGGTCGACAGGTCCTGGAACGCCCTGCAGTCGCTGCTGCGGGTGAGCATCCAAAGCCACGGCTGGAACTGCAGCGTGTACGAATACATGCGGCGCCCCTTGAACGAGGCGTTCGTGGACACATTAACCAGGCTGAGCGAGGTCACGAATCCATTGAAGTACCGCTGCGCAGCCCCGCACTTGACCCGCACAGTCACGTTCTTGCCCAGCAGTTCGTCCGCAGAGATGTCTCCTCGCAGGCTGAGCGCATTCACCGTGTAATCCGAAAGCCGGCCGAGCTCCTCTCGCCCCCGGAAACCGGTAAGCAGCAGAACATCCGCGCCCAGTGAAGTGATGATTTCAGCTTCGCGACCTTGTCCTAGAGAGGCCATTGCAGTCCTGTGATCATGCGTTGACCGGGCGGGCCGCGGTGACGAGGAGTCCGTTCACCGGTACACGACGTTCCAACCGAAGCACCACTTTCTCCAGCTGCAGGTCAACGAACCCGGCCGCGCTGAGTGTGTGTTCCACGTAGGCGCGGGCATGGCTGAAGCGTCCGTGTGGCTCGATCCTGTAGCGTTCCACGTCTTCCTCGTTCTCGACTGTGAACACGATGCGCCCGCCCGGCCGCAGGGCCGCCACTGCCGCTTCGGCGAACCCGCTGATGTCACCGAAGTAGCAAAGTGTATCGGCGCAGGTGATCAAGTCCCAGGCTTCTGCGCTTCTTTGGATATAGCTGACGAGTTCGCCCTCGTCAATGACATCGTACAGTTCGCGCCCGCGCGCCTTCTCCAGCATTCCCTTGGAAAGGTCGACCCCGACAAGCCGCCTGGCATACAGGCGCACTTCAACCCCGACCAGCCCGGTGCCACACCCTGCATCGAGTACGTCGAGCGTACGCGACGGCGCGCCGAAGGCGGTCGCAACCGCTTCTCCCACCAGGCGGGGCGCGCGATAGTCAAGACTCTCGAGCACCTGATCGAAACTGTCCGAGAAGTCGTCGAACGTCTTGCGCACATACGCATCCGAGGCCCGCGTCGTGAGCGTGTCGGCGAGCAGGGCGTCGAGCATGTGGGTTGCAACAGGGTCCCCTGGCGCATGTTGCAGCCATGTCTTGTAGGTTTCCATAGCCGCCTCGTGATGGTCAGCGAGCGTGTGCGCGCGGGCGAGCCCGCGCAGCGCGTCCACCACGCTGTCGCCAAGCGCGATCGCACGCTCGAAGAATTCGATCGCCCGGTCCAAGGCACCTACGCCGAGCATTGCGTAGCCCGCGCGGCGCTGGTCAGCTGACAGGCTGCCCCCGAGCGCACCCGCGCGCTCATACGCGGCGACTGCCTCGTCGACGCGATCCAGCGCACGCAGCGAGTTCCCCATGTTGTGCAGGGCTTCTGCATGTTCCGGGCGCACCGCAATCGCCTGCTCGAACAGCCCGATGGCCTGCTCGAACTCGCGGCGTTCGTTATGGATACTACCAAGGTTGCAGAGCGCGTCGACGTTGTCCGGGGCAAGCTCCAGCGCCCGCAGATACGCAGACTCGGCTTCACTGTTCCTTCGCTGCTGGCGCAGAACATTGCCAAGGTTGACATGGGCGCTGACGA
>JBILGF010000220.1:0-5872 GCA_044351195.1 Burkholderiales bacterium | reverse complement strand
GAATCTTCCTTCGCCAGCGCGACGTTGTAGCCGCCCTGGACCATGCGCGTGCAACCGCTCTTGCCGAGCAGGCCCTTCACCGCGACGGTGATGTCGGCCCGCGGGTTCTTCTGGTGCGCATGCAGCGCCGCGAACAGGCCGGCGCCGCCGGAGCCCAGGATCAGGATGTCGGTCTTGATGCGTCGCATGTCTTGCCCTGCCTTCGGTTCAGCCCTTCACGCCCAGCGCGGCCAGCACGGCCGCCCGTCGGTCGCGCGCCTGCGCGTTCACTTCGGTGTAGAGGCTTGCACCATGGCTGTCCATGCTGACCAGCAACGGCCCGAAACCCCGGATGCGGAACTTCCACAGTGATTCGGGGTTGAGGTCGTGGAGGTCGACGTCCTCGATCTGTTCGATCCAGGTCGTCTCGAGCGCCGCGGCTCCGCCGATCACCGCCAGATATACCCCACCCAGGTCGCGAAAGGCGTCCAGAGAGCCTTGCCGAAGCCCGCCCTTGCCGATGATGATGCGCACGCCGTACTGCTGCATCAGCGGCCGGGTGAAGCGCTCCATCCGGTCGGAGGTGGTGGTGCCGACGCATACCGGCTCATAGCCCACCGGTGCCGCAGCCGTCTCGCCGACCCAGCGCACGTTGGGAGCCGTGTGCACGACCGCATGGCCCTGCAGGTCGAACTTCGTGGTGCGCCCGCGGTCGAACATGTGGATCTGGGTCGCGTCACGGATGCCGTACAGCGTGTCGTGCAGGGTGACCGTGTCGTTCACCTTCAGCGCGCGCACCTGCGCCTCGCTCACCGGCATGTGGAAATCGTAGTGCGCCATCTCGTGTCCTCGTTCGATGCGGTCGCGGGCGGCTGCTTCCGGACTCGCGTCAGAAGCCGTACTCGAGTCCGGCAGGGGTCCAGGTCGCCCGCGCGCGACGTGCCGAATGGCACTGCATGTTGACCGCCACCGGGTTCATCGTGATGTGCGTGGCGGCGATCTCGATGTGCACGGCGAACGATGTCGCATCACCGCCCAGGCCCTGCGGACCGACGCCCAGCTGGTTCACCGCCTCGGTCAACTGCTGCTCGAGTCTTGCCCCTTCGGCATCGCTGCAGCGGGTTCCCAGCGCACGCGTGGCAGCTACCTTGGAGAGATGCACGCACAGATCGCCGGTACCGCCGACGCCGACACCGACGATCGTCGGCGGGCAGGTCTTGCCACCGGCGTTGAGCACGCAGTCGATCACGAAGGTCTTGATCGCGTCGATACCGTCGGCCGGGATAGCCATGTGCAGGAAGGTGTTGTTCTCTGACCCGCTGCCCTTGGGGATCATCTCGATCGACAGCCGTTCGCGCGCATCCACGAAATCGATGTTGATCACCGGCACGAGGGGCCCGCACGAAGTCTGCTCGTTTTTCCGGGTGATTGGATGCACGACAGAGGACCGCAACGGGTACTCCGTGGTCGCCCGCTCGCAGCCCTTGCGGATCGCCTGCTTGAGCGCGAATCCGTCGACCTGCACGTTGCTACCGATCTCGACGTTGTAGATCGGCAGCCCGGTATCCTGGCAGAGCAGGTTGTCGGTCGATTCGGCCACCGAGATGTTGCGGATCATCGTTGCCAGCACCGACTGGCCGGTGGCGTTGGTCTCGCGCCGGGCAAGGCCGGTGAAGCCCTCCTTGATGTCGGGCGGTAACACCTTCAGCGCCCGGATGTACAGTTCCTTGGCGGCGTCTTCCACCTGCTCGAGATCGATCTGCATGCCGCTCCTGTCCGTTTCCTGCCCCTGCCAGGGGCGCCACCGAGGCGGACGCGGACGGCAGGTCGGGGGCCGTCCGCCCAGCGCAGCACAGGTTGCTGCGACCGCCTCGACGCGCGCTACTGCGCGCTGATCTTGCGCTCGCGGATGATCCGGCCCCAGCGGGTGATCTCGGATCGGATGTACTTGTTGAATTCGTCCGGACGGTTTCCCGCCGCCTCCATGCCCAGGCCGGTCATGCGATCGCGAAACGCCGTGCCAGAGGTGACTTTCGTTATGTCGTCTGCCATGCGGTTGACCAGCGCCACTGGCGTTCCGGTGACTACCGCCACGCCGAACCAGCCGAGGTTCTCGAAGCCGGTGATGCCTGCCTCGGACACGGTCGGGACATCGGGCAGCGACGGCGACCGCTTCGGCCCGGTGACCGCCAGCGGGCGCAGCTTCCGATCACGCAGGAAATTGATCGATGCGCCGAGGTTGGGTGCGGCCCAGTCGATCTGCCCGCCGATCAGGTCGGTGATCGCGACCACCTCGCCCTTGTAGGGCACATGGACGGAATCCATCTTCGCGAAGAACTCGAAGCTTTCCGCGGCCAGGTGGACCTGACTGCCGACGCCTGCCGAGCCGTAGGTGAACTTGCCCGGCGTTGCACGCACCGCGTTCACCAGATCCATCAGCGTGTTGAACTTCGAATTGGGGCCGACCGCGATCACCATCGGCCCGCTGGCCACCAGCGACACGCCAGTCAGGTCGCGCCCCGGGTCGTGGCTCATCTTGCGGTACATGTGCTGGTTTGCGGACAGCACGCTGCCCGATGCGAACAGTGTCGTGTAGCCGTCGGGGTTGGACCGCGCGACGATTTCGCTGCCGATCGTGCCGCCCGCACCCGCGCGATTCTCGACCAGCACGCTCTGGCCCCAGCGCTCGTTGAGGCCCTGCGCCAGCAGGCGCGCGACCACGTCGGTGGCACCACCGGCCACGAAGGGGACGATCATGCGCACGGGCTTGGCCGGGAAGGCCGGCGCCTGAGCCAGGACTGCGGTTGCACTGCCCAATGACAGGGTCGCGGTCACTGCCGCGACAATCTTCGTGGTCAACCGTTTCATCGTGTCGTTCTCCAGGTGCACTTGCCGTTCGAGGGAGATGCGTGCGCCCGAATGATGCCGTCTGCGCGCGGAAATCACCAGCCCCAGTCTTCGGCCGCCTGTCTTCCGGCCAGGCCGGACAGATTTCTCAACCGATGTTCAGCGCGAACAGAAGCCCGGCACCGATGCTTGCAGCCACCGACAGCGCGAACAGCGACTTCTGCCAGTTGCGCCAGGGCAGGAATTCGAGCACCAGCAGCCGCATGCCGCCCCCGAGATGCGCCGCCAGGGCGACCACCAGCCCTAACTCGGCAACCTTGACCAGCGGGCTGTCGGTCCAGGCGATGAAGCCGTCGAGCGCGGCCTCGCCGGCCAGCGCCTGTCCCAGCGCCCAGAAATGAAGCGGGATGAACGCGGCCAGGAGCAGCCCGGACACCCGGTGCACGATGAACGCCCACCAGGCCGGATGATTGCGGTTGCGCCATGCCCGGCTCACAGCGCACCTGCCCCGGGCGAATACACCGCCCACACGGCACGCAGCCCAAACAGCAGCAGGAATACGCCGATCGCGAGCACGGTCAGTTCAAGCGCCCGCCCGCGCCATGCGAACGTCTCGGCCAGGATATTGCGCAGGCCGATCGGCAGATGCACCGCAACGGACAGCACGAACAGGGCGTAGAAAAGCATCCACGGCGTGTTGCCGCGGGTGCGCGCCAGGATCTCGCCGGCGGACAGTCCGTTGCGCACCGCGTAGATCATGGTCGCCAGATGGACCAGTACGAAGAAGCCGAGCAGCGCGGCCGATGCCCGCTGCGCGAACCACAACCAGGCCTGGGTCCGGGCGTTCACAGGTCCCCCTTGAGAAGTGCCCGTGTGGTCACGCGCTTGAGCCCCGCGATCGCAGAGGTCAGTGGCAGGTGCTTCGGGCAGCGCTCGGTACAGGTCATGTGCGTGTGACAGGCGTGGCACCCGGCATCGCCCGCCACGGCTGCCAGGCGTTCGCGCTGCGCCTGGTCGCGGGTATCGTTGACCAGCGTCCAGGCACGGTTCATCGCGGCTGGCCCGAGGTAGTCGGGCTTCCATTCCACGACATCGCAGGACGAATAGCACACCCCGCAGCCGATGCATTCGATTCCGAGGTCGGCCTGGCGCCGTTCAGCCGACAGCGGCGAAACCACCTCGAAATCATCATGGCGGGTGCGCGTGCCGGTGAACTGGCCGCGCGCACGCGCCCATTTGTCGAAGAACGCGCTCATGTCGGTGGCCAGGTCGCGGATCACCGGAAGATTGCGCAGCGGCGCGATCTCGAGCGTGCCGTCCTGCGACACCTTGTCGACATGCGTACGGCAGGTCCAGCGTGCCTCGCCGTTGACCACCATCGCACACGAGCCGCAGACACCCACGCGGCAGGCGAAACGGTAGGTGAGCGTCGGATCAAGGTGCCGCTGGATGTGAGTGACCACATCGAGCACCGTCTGGCTGGGTTGGCGCGGGACGTCGAACGCCTCGAAGTGGCCCTCGTCGGCGGCCACGCCACCGGGCCCCGTGCTGCGCCATACCGAGACCCTGATCGTGGTGCTGCTGTTCGCCGGGGGCGTTGCCTGGTCCATGGTGGAGCTTCCTGATCGTTGAATGCGCAGGTTCGGACGAGACGCTAACGCACCGTGACCTGAACCGCCTGTACGGCGTTGTTGCCCATGCCCGCGGTGTTCCAGTCGGGCTGCATCGGTTGCGTCGAGCCATCGGCTGCATGGGCACGACATTGCAGCAGGTGTTCGCCGCGCGTCGCCTCCCACGCACAGCGCCACGCGCGCCATGCGAAACGATGCACGCCTGCCGGCGCCAGCACCGCATCCCGCCACTGGCCGTCGACAGCCAGTTCGACCCGGGTGACCGGCACTCCGCTACCCGCCCATGCCCGCCCTTGCACCTCGACCACGCCGGCCTCGACCAGCCGGCGTCGCGTGTACCAGTCGGGAATGCCCGGGGGCACCATCAGGGAACGCACACGCAGCGTGCTTACCGGCGTACCGGGGTCGTCAGCCGACTTGCGATAATGATAGCCGATCGCCTGCTGGAAACCGTCGAACGGACGGTCGAGCACCTCGATGCGCGACAGCCACTTCACGCTGGCCATGCCGTACCAGCCGGGCACGATCAGCCGGCACGGGTGCCCGTGCTGGGGCAGCAGTGGCTGCCCGTTCATCGCGTGCACCACCAGGACGTCGTCGGACAGCGCCAGGTCGATGTTCAGGCTGCGGCCGTAGTGATGCTCGACCCCGCGGTCGAAACCGCGGTCGAGCCCGAAGAAGGCGACCTCGGTCGCGCGGTCGGTCAGACCTGCCTTCTCGAGCAGGTAGCGCAGCGGCGTGCCAGTCCACTCGGCCGTACCCACGGCTTCGCCGATCCACGGCATGCTCGGGTAGCGCGGGCTCATGCCGGCGCGGCCGTTGCCCGCGCATTCCAGGGTGACCCGGAGGGTACGCGCGGGAAACTGCTTCAGTTCGGCGAGCGAAAGCGACAGCCCGCCCTGCACCTGCCCGCCGACCGCCAGCCGCCAGGCCTGGGCATCGATCTCGGGAATGTCGAAATGCGACAGCAGGTAATGCATCCCCGCCGGGGTGACGTCGTAACGCAGTCCTTCGAGCGGCATGCCCGGGTTGCGATTGGCGAGTGCCAATTCCTCGTGCGAGAAAGCGCCGTGCACATGGGGGCGCGCTTCGGCGCCGGCAAACGGGTTGCCGGCACCGACATCGACGCCACCGCCCGCTCGGCTTCCTGCGGGCGGCACCCCCTCGCCCAAATCAGGCGCTCTCGAACAGCCGGGTCAGCACGAACTCGCGATGCCCCAGCGCCTCGGCAGCGGTCAGGCGGCCGTTCGCGGTACGGAACATGCACTCGAGCAGGGCATCGCCGGCCTGGTCGGGGTTCATCTCCTTGCGCAGGAGGCCGGACACGTCGACATCGACATGCTCGCCCATCGTGCGCACGGTCTTCGGGTTCGCGCAGATCTTGATCACCGGCAGGATCGGATTGCCGATCACGT
>JBILGF010000266.1:0-5069 GCA_044351195.1 Burkholderiales bacterium | reverse complement strand
GAGACCGACGCGTTCGCCTCGGTAATGAGCGATCCTGCACCGACGAACTATTTCGCGTCGAAGTATTCACTGCCACATGCCGCCGCCGCGCTGGTGCTGCTCGGCCATGCCGGCTACCAGGCGTTCACCGCCGACAAGGTGGCAGATCCCGCATTTGCCGCACTCCGCCGGAAGGTGTCGGTGCGCGAGGATCCCGCGTTCAGCGCACAGGTGCCACGGCTGAAGCCGGCGCGAGTGACACTGACGCTGACCGACGGGCGCAGCACTACCCATCTGGTGGAAAGCGCGCGCGGAGATTTCCAGAATCCGCATCCCGAGTCTGCGCTGCGCATGAAGTTCCAGGAACTTGCCGGCCTGGTGCTGTCGCGCGACGGGGTATCGAAGCTCGAGGCCGCGGTCGATCGCGCCCATGAGTGGCGCGATATCGACGACATGTTGTCGCTGATCCGCGACTACGCCGCAGGCTGAGCTTCCCTGCGCGCGAGCTCGGCCTGCACCTCGGCCTCGAGCACGTCGAGCAGTGCCTGTATCCATGCGGCAGGAATCGCCTCGCCGATGAATACCACTCGCGTGCGTCGGTCGGCCGAAGGCCAGCGATCGAGCCACTCCGGCGGATGGAACACGTGCTGCACACCGTGGATCACCGCAGGGCGCTCCGGCGCCTCGGTCACGTGCACGATGCCCTTGATCCGCAACAGGCGCTCGCCGCAATGTTCCATCAGGGCCTCGATGAACAGCGCGAGGGTGACCGCATGGATCGGCGTCTCGCGCAGCATGCACCAGGCACCGATTCGCGGATCGTGCAGGCTGTCATGGGTTGTCTCGCGTGCATCGAGCAGCCGGTAGACGCCTGGCTGCGGCACCCGCCGGTGCCGGCTCTGGTCGAAGCCCAGAACCTCGGCAGCGGCGATCCTCCCGCTCACCGCATGGCGCAGCACCGCACCTGGATTGACGGTGGCAATACGCGCGAGCAGCGCCGTATCGGCGGTGCCACCGGCAAGGTCGCCCTTGGTCAGCACCAGCGTGTCGGCCACGGCGACCTGGCGTACCGACTGCACATGCGCATCGAGCGTCGCCAGCCCCAGCACGGCATCGACCGTGGTCACCACCTCGCCCAGGCAGTACAGTCCGGCCAGTTCGCGGTCGGTCATCAGCGCCTGCAGGATGGCGGCCGGGTCGGCGAGCCCGGAGGTTTCGATCACCACGCGCTCGAACGCGGGCAGCACGCCGTCTGCGCGCCGCCGCGCAAGGTCGCGCAAGGTCATCACCAGGTCGCTGCGTACCTTGCAGCACAGGCAGCCGGTGGTGAGCTCGATGAAGTCCTCATCACTGGCCTCGACCAGGTCATGGTCGATGCCCACCTCGCCGAACTCGTTGATGATCACCACCGTACGCCCGAGTGCGGGGTCGCGCAGCAGTTGCCTGAGCAGGGTCGTCTTGCCACTGCCCAGGAAGCCGGTGATCACCGAGACCGGTATCTCGGTCGCGGCTGTCGTCATGCCGAGGGACCGGGTGCGGCACCCAGCCCGATGCGCACCCGGGGCCCAGCCGCAATGCCGAACGATTCACGCAGCGTGCGCAGCAGTCCGAGCGCGGATGCGCAGGGCTTGCGCCGCACGATCGTGCAGCGATCGGTGCCCGCTTCGCGCGCATGCCAGCACAGCCACCAGCGTATCGGTTCATCCTCGGGGTCGGCCAGGGTCACGGACAGCAGGAGCGCACCAGGCCCTTCGATGCGCAGCACCGAGCCGGAACCGGACGGCGCAGCGGCTGCATGGGCCGTCACGCGCGCCGCCACGCCCCACAGGCGCAGGCTTTCGCCGACCAGTTCGGCCAGCCGGGCGTGAGTGGTACCCACTGCCCTGTCCTCCACCTTCGTCGCCCCGGGCGCCGAGGCATTCACCGGCGCTGCAGCCCGGCGCCAGACAGCAGCGCCGGATCGAGCCGGCGCCTGAGGTACTGCCCATCGCCGAGCGCGGCCGTGAACCGGCCCTCTTCCACCACCACCTTGCCGCGCGCGACGGTGAGCACCGGCCAGGCGTGCACCTCATGACCCTCCCAGGGCGTGTAGTCGGATTCGTGCAGGAACGCGTTGCGCACCGTGCGGCGCAGCGCAGGGTCGAGCACGGTGATGTCTGCATCGCTGCCGGGCGCGAGCGCACCCTTGCGCGGATACAGCCCCATCAGCCGCGCTGCGTTGGTGGATGTCAGGTCGACGAACTTCTCGAGCGGCCAGCCGCGCTTGCCGACCATCTCGGTGTACATCACCGCGAGCCGGGGCTCGACCCCGGCGTTGCCGCCGGTCGTGTCGTCGAAACGGCTGCCCTGGATCTTGGTCGACAGCGAGCAGCACAACTCGTCGGTCGCGACGGTCTGCAGCGAACCGTCCTGCGCGCCTGTCCACAACGCCTGCTGGTCGGCTTGTGACTTCAGCGACGGGTAGGTGTGATAGATCTGACCGTTCGGGCGCAGGTAGTCATCGGCGTTGTAGAGCATGTACTGGTGCAGCGTCTCGCCATAGACGGGGTTGCCTCTGGCCCGCGCCTCGCGGATCGCCTCGACCCCGGTGCCGGCGCTCACATGCATGAAATAGACCGCCGCCTTGCCCGGCACGCTCTCGGCGAGCCGGATGACGCGGCGGAACGAGAGGTCTTCCGACAGCGTGTTGTGCACTTCCGGCAGGTAGCGGAAGTGGGTGCGTCCCTCGCGGATCAGCTTCTCGTACATGTGCATGACGATGTCGTTGTCCTCGCCATGCATCACGCACATGCCGCCCTCCCTCGCCACGACCTGGAATACCTCCCAGATGTCGCCGAAGTCGACCATGCGGCCCTTGCGGCTGGGCGTGATGTCGGTGGTGAAGATCTTGATCGTCGGGTAGCCGTCGCGGATCGCCTCGGCGATCTGGTCGAAGAGTTCGGGCGGCAACTGGCCCTCGACCATCAGGTGGAAGCTGTAGTCGCAGAAGCACTTGCCGATCCAGTCTTCGTCGCGCCGCGCGATCGCCTGCGGCAGGGTATTGCCGTGGGTCCAGCGCACGAAGTCGATGATCGTCGTGGTGCCCCCGTGCAGCGCTGCCCGGCTCACGGTTTCCGGCGGGTCGGAGAACCCGGCGGTGCCGTCCGGGTTGGGCACATGCCACAGGCAGTGCACATGCGGGTCGATGCCGCCGGGCATCACGATCCGGTCGCCGGCGTCGATCAGGCGGCGCGTGTCGCCGTCGCCGTAGGTGCCCGCGCTCGCCACGGCGACGATCTGCTCGCCCTGGATCGCTACATCGAAGGCGCCGGTACCCATCGGCGTGACCACCGTGTTTCCCCGGATCACCAGGTCGAGCATTGCGTCTGTCTCCTGTCGTTACCTGCGCACGTTCCGGCATTCGGCAGCATCGGGTCAATCGACCTTGATCCCTGCCGCCTTGATCACCTTGGCCAGGATATCGATCTGCGAACGGATGAATCGGTCGAACGCCTCGGGCGTGCTCGACTTCGGGTCGGTGCCCAGGTTCTGCAGGCGCTCCCGTACATCGGGCAACTGCACGATACGCGCAACCTCGCGTGAAACCTGGTTGATCACCGAGCGCGGAGCCTTCGCGTTGCCAAGCAGGCCGAACCACTGGTCGAATTCATGGCCGGGCAGGCCTTCACCCACCGTGGGCAGGTTGGGGAACATTGGCGAGCGACTGGGCGTGCTCACGCCCAGCGCGACCACGCGCCCGTCCCGGATGAACGGCGCTGCCACGCCCAGGGACAGCCAGGTGAAACCGATACGACCGCTGATCAGGTCGTTCATCGCTTCCAGCGGGCCCTTGTAGGGGATGTACGGGGCGCTGATTCCCGCCTCCTGGTTGAACATCTCGCCATTGATGTGCGCACCGCTGCCCACGCCAGCCGAGCCGTAGCTGATCTGGCCCGGCTTTGTCTTTGCCACGGCGATCAGTTCCTTCACCGACTTCACGCCGAGGTCCTTGCTCGCAGCCAGCACATGTGCGCCGGTCACCACCTGCGAGATGCCGGCAAAATCGCGTACCGTGTCGTAAGGCAGCCTGGAGAACAGCGTCGCGCTGACCGCATGCTGCGCCGACACCATCAGCATGGTGTGGCCGTCGGGGTTGGCGTTGATCATCGTCTGCGATGCCACCACACCACCGCCGCTGGGACGATTGTCGACCACCACCGTCTGGCCCCAGGTTTCGGTCATCTTCTGGCCCAGGGTGCGCGCGAGGATGTCGGTCAGGCTGCCCGGGGCGAACCCGACCAGCATGCGCATCGGCTGCACCGGAAACTTCACGCCTTCGGCTGCGATCGCGCTGCCGCTGGCGATGGCCAGCGCTGCAGGCAGGCTCGATCGGACGATCGCATTGATGGCTGCACTCAGGTGGCCGATGGGGATATGGCGCGTCATGGGGCTGGCTCCGGTAATCGAGGGAACGGCACGGATGGACCTGGCTGACGGCTGCAGGACCGGTTCACTGCAGCGGGATATCGATACCCACGCCGCGCTGCTCGGCATGGTCGAGCAGCACGGCGGCCACGGCGAGGTCTTCCAGGCCGAGTCCATGGGATTCGAAAAGCGTGATCTCGTCGGCTGCGCCACGGCCTGGCTGGCGTCCAGCCACCACTTCGGACAGCGACACCACCCGGCTCCAGTCGAATTCCGGGATGGCGATCAGGTCGCCACTCTCCAGCCGGGCCACGGCCACGTCGTCGGCGACGATGCGCGCCGCGCGCTGCACGGTACGCGCGTCAAGTTCCCGCTTCTCGGCGAAATTCGACCCGGCGGCATTCACGTGCACGCCAGGCTGGAGCCAGTCGCCATCGAACAGCGGCACCTTCGATCCGGTGATCGTCGTCACCACGTCGGCCTCGCGCACCGACGCTTCCACGTCGGTGGCTGCGACCAGGCGGGGCGCGCCAGGCCCGAGTGCGGCGGTCATCTCGTCGACGAACGAAGCCACCCGCTGGGCCGAACGGCTGATCACGTTCACCCGCTCGAGCGCGGGCAGCACGAGCCGTATCGCCTCGAGTTGCGCGCGCGCCTGCCAGCCTGCCCCGAACAGGGTCATCACC
>JBILGF010000283.1:0-4774 GCA_044351195.1 Burkholderiales bacterium | reverse complement strand
CGCCCTTGCGCGTCGGCCTGCTGGTGCCGGAAAACAACACCACCATGCATCTCGAGCTTCCGGGCTGGCTGCCGGAGGGGTCGGCCTGCCGGCGCGTCGGCATTTCACGGTCGCCAGGTCTGCTGACCCTGCCCGACCTCGACCCTTACGTGGACCAGGCGATGCACCTCGCGCAGGCTTTCCGTGACGAGGTCGATATCACCGCCTACGGGTGTACGGCCGCGGGCATCCTCGCAGGGCCGGCCCGCGATGCCGCGATCGGCAAGCGGCTGTCGGAAGTCACGGCCGTGCCGGCCGTCACGACCGCCGGTTCGATGATCGCGTGGCTGCGTGCGCAGGGTGCACGTCGCATCGCCCTGGTGACGCCGTACAGTGACAGCGTCAACGCCGACCTGACGCGCTTCCTGGGCGATGCCTCGATCGACGTGCACGCCCTGTCGAGCTTCAAGGCCGCCGGTGTCGCCGAGCTCGGCCGGATCACCGCCGAGCAGGTCGAGGCGCGCGCGGTCGACCTGATGCAAGGGCAGGGCGATGGCTGCGACGCGCTGTTCATCGGTTGCTCGCAGCTGCCCACGCAGTCGATCCTCGACCGCCTGCGCACCCGGTTCGGTCGCCCGGTGTCGTCATCGATCCATGCCACCGCGTGGCAGATCGGGCAGCGGATGCAGGTCGCGGCCGATGTCGTTGCCTGAGCCCGCTGCAGTCGAAGGCGAGGGCGTGCAGGTATATGCCGGTACGGCCGGACACTCGGCCTGGTTTTCCGACGATCTCGGCGATTCCTGGGTGCATCCGAACAGCCATTCGGGGATGTACCTCGAGGCGCGGGTGTGGAGCTTCGCGTCCCACCCCGACGCGCCGCGATTCCTGTACGCCGGCACCGATCACGGCCTGTTCCGCTTCGACGAGACCACGCGCCGCTGGTCACCGCTCGCCTCTCCGATGCTCGACATCTGGTCGGTCGCGATCGACCCGCGCGATCCGGCACGGATGATCTGCGGTACCCGCCCCGCAGGCTTCTGGCTGTCGGAAGACGCTGGCGGCCACTGGCGCGCGCTGCCCGCGCCCGGCATGCGGCCGTTCTCCGAGATCGTGATGGGTCCGACACGGGTCACGCAGATCCTGTTCGACCCGATCGACATCGACACCGTCTGGGCCGGCGTCGAGATCGGCGGCATCTTCCGCAGTACCGACCGCGGCGAAACCTGGAGGCAGCTCGAGCAGGGCCTCGTGTCGTCCGACGTGCACGGGATCGCGGTATCCCGGGATGCACACGGCGACAAGCTGCTGCTCGCCACCACCAACTACGGCCTGCACCTGAGCCGCGACAACGGTCAGACCTGGCAGCTGCGCCCGCTCGATTCGCCCTGGCAATACACGCGCGCGGTCAGCACCGCCCCGGACGACCTGCAAACCGTATGGCTCACCAACGGCAACGGACCGCCCGGCAGCACCGGCCGCCTGTGGCGCAGCCGCAACGGTGGTGTCGACTGGCAGGTCGTCGCGCTGCCCGGCGTGCTCAACAGCACGCCATGGTGCATCGCCGCCGACCCCTCCCGGCCGCGGCTGAGATTCCTCTGTACCAACCTGGGCCAGCTGTTTCGCAGCACCGACGGTGGCGAACAGTGGCAGCGGCTGCCACACGAGTTCGGAGAGGTGCGCGCGCTGGCCTGGCGCCCGGTGCCACCGGAACTGCGGCGTGGCGCCGAGCATTCCATCACGCGCAGGCCGGCGCCGCCCGGTAGCTGATCGCGCAGTCCCATCATCGCAGAACGAGGAAGTCATGACCCTTTACCAAGACGAGCCGGCCAGGTTCCGCGCGCCCGCCGGCGCCTGCGACGCCCACTTCCATGTGTTCGGCCCGGCAAGCCAGTATGCGTACGGCGACGATCTTCGCTATGCACCGCCGCTCGCCCCGCTCGAGGACTTCCTCGCGCACGCCACGTCCAACGGCTTCGAGCGCTTCGTGTTCGTGCAGCCCAGCGCCTACGGCCGGGACAACACCTGCATGCTCGATGCGATGGCACGCATGTCCCTGCCCTGCCGCGGCATCGTCGATGTCGACGAGTCGATCTCCGAGGCCGAGCTCGACCGGCTGCATGCGCTGGGCGTGCGCGGGGTGCGCCTCAACGTACGCCCGATCAAGCCGTTCGAGACCGGTTTCACGCAGACGCTGCTGCCGCGTATCGAGCAGCTCGACGCGAAGCTCGCCGACCGGGGCTGGCAGATCGACTTTCTCACGCCGGGCTGGTGCACCTACGAGCTGCTGCCCACGCTGCGCCGGCTGCGCTGCCAGCACACGGTCGCGCACATGGGGCTGTTCCTCGGCAAGGACGGCCCGCAGCAGGAAGGGTTCAAGGCGTTCCTCGACCTGCTGCGCAACGGGCCTGGCCGCTGCTGGGTCAAGCTCACCGGGGTCTACCGGATGTCGGAAGTACCCGGCTTCACCGATGCCGATCCGATCGCGCAGGCACTGATCGCCGCCGCCCCCGATCGCATCATCTGGGGCAGCGACTATCCGCACCTGTCGTTCGCGGACAAGGTGGGCAGCAACCAGCTGTTCAACCTGTTGCTGCGCTGGGCGCCGGATGAAGCGACCCGGCACCGGATCCTCGTCGACAACCCGAAGGCGCTGTTCGGGTTCTGAACCCCGTGCCGGGCAGGCCAGGCTGGCCAGGTCAGGCTGTTGGCCAGACCGGCAGCATCGCCGGCCACGGTAGCCTGCCCCGGATCAGCCCAGCGCCTTGCGCAGCTCGGTGGTGACGCGCGTGCCTTCGGCGAGCATGAACGCGATCTCGCTGTTGGTAGTCACGAAGCGCATGCCCTTCTTGATGAACTCGACCTGGCGCGCGAGGTTGCGGTCGCCACCGACCCCGGCGATCTTGCCGTTGGCCTTGGCGGCGGCGATGACCCGGTCGAGTGCCGCCAGATGCTGCGGGCAGCCGAACTGGCCAGGCAGGCCGATGGCCGCCAGCAGGTCGTTCGAGCCCACGTGCAGCACGTCGAAGCCGTCGACCGCGGCGATCTCTTCGACATTCTCGAGCCCCTCGCGCGTCTCGATCATGCAGACGGTGAGCACCGCGCGGTCGAGTACCGGCACCGCGTCGGCAGTCGAGGTCGGCCGGTAGTCGAACATGGGATAGCCACCGCCGACCGAACGCCGGCCCACTGGCGGGAAGCGGCAGCGAGCGACCGCGCGGCGAGCCTCGTCAGCGTTGTTGACGTCCGGAAAGACGATGCCGGTCACGCCGTTGTCGAGCAGCACCGAGGTGTCCGGGTCATCGACGCTGCGCACGCGCACCATCGGCGTGACGCCGATCGCGAGCGCGACCTGCGCGATGTGGCCGATGGTCTCGACCGAATACAGCGAGTGCTGCATGTCGATGAAGATGAAGTCGTGGCCGGTGGTCTTCGCGATGCGGGCAATGTCGCCCGAGCGCACGATGCGCACGTTCATGCCGAGCACGACCTCGCCGGCGAGCAGGCGATCCTTTGCCGGGTTGGGGATCGACGGGCCTTGCGGCGCGTTCGGTGTTGCGGTCATTGCGGAGTCTCCTTCGGATGTGCCGAGGTGGATCAGGGCTTGATGTTGCGATCCTGGGCGATCCTGCGCCACTTGGTGATCTCGGCGCGGACGTACTCGGTGAACGCTTCGGGCGTCATCAGCACCGGCTCTGCACCCTGGTCGGCCAACCGTGGGCGCATGTCTTCCGAGGCGAGGATACGGTTGAGTTCGCCGTTGAGCTTGCGCACCACGTCGGGAGGCGTCTTGCCCGGGGCCAGCATGCCCCACCACTGGCCCGCCTCGTAGCCCGGCACGGTGTCGGCGATGATCGGCATCTCGGGTGCGAACGCCGACCGCTTTGCCGTGCTCAGCGCGAGCGAGCGCAGCCGGCCAGCCTTCACCTGCGGCCAGACCGAGGGCAGGCTCACGATCATCATCTGGACATGGCCGCCGACCAGGTCGGTCACCGCCGGCGTCGCGCTCTTGTACGGCACATGGGCGATGTCGATACCGGCGCTGGCGGCAAGCGCCTCGGCAGCGAAATGGATGATGCTGCCCGTGCCTGCGGTGGCGTAGTTGAGCTCACCCGGGCGGGCCTTCGCCAGGGCGATGAGTTCCTTCATGCTGCGCGCCGGCAGCGACGGATGGACCACCAGCATCAGCGGCCCCTGCCCGACCATCGCGACGCCGGTCAGGTCGCGCACCGGATCGAACGGCAGCGCAGCCCGGATCGCAACGCTCGTGGTGTAGGTGCCGGTAGGCAGCAGCAGCGTGTAGCCATCGGCCGGTGCCTTGGCGACGAGCTCAGCGCCGATCATCTGACCGGCGCCGGCACGGTTCTCGATCACCACCGGCTGGCCCCAACGCTCGCGCAGACGTTCGGCGAGCAACCGGGCGAGCACGTCGGGCGAGCCTGCCGGTGCAGTGGGGACCACGATGCGGATCGGTCTTGCGGGGTAGTCCTGGGCCAGTACCGCGGTGGTCGAAACCCCGAGCAGGCCCAGCAGGCAGCCTCTGGTTGTCATGCGCATTTTGCCTCCTTGTGGATACTGGTCGGCCTGCGGGCCGATCTCGTTGTCCGGTTCATGGTGCCTGCGACTATCGGGCATTCGCGCACAGTCGGCAACCGGCTGCGTTCGGGTGGGTGCGACCGGTACGGCCGGTGCGGCCAGCGCCGCCGGTGCGCTGCCGCGGGATCAACCGGCCCTGCGGTTCATTCGGGCGGCAGGCCCAGCCGCCGGGTCAGTTCATCGAGGTGTTCCAGAGAATGCC
>JBILGF010000505.1:0-2579 GCA_044351195.1 Burkholderiales bacterium | reverse complement strand
CGCGGCCTGCGCCTGCCCGGCCGCGTACTCAGCCACCTGCACCCACGGCGGTCGACAGCCGCGCGAAGGTCTCCAGCATGCGCGTGCGCGACGCGATGCGCTGCGCATTCGCGGCCTGCAGCGATTGCTCGGCAAGCACCACGTCCAGGAACGGCGAAAGCCCGCTTCGCCAGCGGGTGCGCGCGAGCGCGAGGCGTTCCTCGGCGGCATCCACCGCCACCGCGTTGAGCGCGTCCTCGGCATCGGCCTGCGCGAGGCCGCTGAGGCCATCCTCCACTTCCGAGAGCGCCGCCAGCGCCGCCTGCCGGTAGGCGATCGCGGCCACCCGCTCGCGCGAGCGTGCGGCATCTGCAAGCGCTTCCAGGCGCCCCGCGTCAAACAGCGGGCCGGCGATGCCGGCCACCAGCGACGACACCCATCCGTCGGTCGCCAGCGAGCCCGGCACGCGCACCGACTGCACGCCCAGCAGCGCGCCCAGGGTCAGCCGTGGCCAGCGGTCGCGCAACGCGGCGTGGCTGCCTGCGGCCGCCGCCGCCAGTTCGCGCTCGGCCACGCGCAGGTCGGGGCGCAGGGCGACGACTTCCAGCGGCGTGCCCAATGGCCGGGACGGATCCACGGCCGGCACGGCGGCGACGCCGTCCAGGGTGGCTGCCAGAGCCCCGGGCAGCAGGCCCAGCAGTGCCTCGAGGCCCAGTCGGGCACCTTCGCGCGCGGCCTCCAGTCGCGGCAGCGTCGAACGGGCCGCAGCCAGTGCGGCCCGCGCCTGCACGGCATCGACCTGCGGGCCGAGGCCGGAACGTGCACGGGAATCGGCGATGGCCAGCGCGTCCTCGAACGCCTGCACCGACCTGCGCGTCACCTGCCGATGCGCGGTCGCGCCAGCGTAGGCCGCGTACAGCCGCACGACCATCTCGCGCGCCGCGATGCGCGCTGCATCCACCGCCTCGGCCCGCGCCTCGGCTAACGCGCGTGCGCCCGCCGCCCGCGCGCCCCGTGCACCACCCAGGTCGAAGTCGTACTCGAGCCCGATCGCCGCGCTGCGGATCGACTGCCGCACGGCGTCGTCGCCCGGCGCTGCGAAGCTGCCACCGGCCGAGCCGGTGATGTTCGGTGCCAGAGCCGCACGGGCGGCGCGCAGCGACGCGCCAGCTTCGACGAACCGCTCGCGCGCGATGCGCACCGACGCCACCTCGCCCGCCTGCTCGATCAGCCGGTGCAGCACCGGGTCCTCCACCGCGAGCCACCAGGGACCCGCTGCCTCCGAGGGCATGCGGTTCCCTGGCGAGGCACTGCGCTCGCCCGTGACAGGCGCGGGCGTTCGTGACCACGCGGCCGGCACCTCGGCCAGCGTCTCCGGTACCGAACCCGGCGGCACCGCACAGCCTGCAGCGGCGAAGGCCACGGCCAGCGCAAGCACCCCGCCCGACGGCCGGGCGCTCATCGGCCAGCGCCTGCGAAGGCCTCGATGAAGACGTCCATGCGCTGCCCGATCAGCGGCGGGCCATCGCCCGCGTCGAACCGGTAGAGCACTTCCACCACCCGGCTGTCGACGCGCTGCGCACCGCCCGAGAGTGTCCCCTTCGGTCGTGCCTGCGGCTCGATGCGCACGAACTGCAGTGCGATGCGCCGCTGCGGTTCACCGCGGAACATCCCCTCCGCCTTCGCCCCGGCGCGCAGGCGTGCAGCGTCCTCCTCGTCGACCTGCACCCGTACCTGCAGCGCGCGTTCGGAGCCCACCACCACCAGCGGCTCGGCGAGCACCCCGGCCGGTGCGAACTCCCCGGCGCGGACGTTGCGCCGCCAGACACGCCCCTCGATCGGCGAGCGCACCTGGAGCCGGTCGAGGTCGATCCGGATCGCGCGTACCCGGGCCGCGGCCGAACCGACACGCGCCTTTGCCGCCACCGCCTGTGCGGCGGCCTGTGCAAGCGCGGCGCGGGCGCGCTCGACCGCGAAGCGCTGGCGCTCGACCTCGTCTCCCGACACCGCACGCGCGTCGTCCACCGCGCCGTACATCGCAAGCCGTGCCTCGGCATCGGCGAGCACGGCGCGCGCCACCGGTAACGCTGCCTCGGCCGCGTGCTGCTCGGCGAGCGCCGCTTGCTCGGCGGCGATCGCGACATCCAGCGCACCGGCCAGCGCACGGTCATCGAGCCGGAACAGCACCGTACCCACCCGTACCGACTGGCCGGGTTCAACCTCGACCGCCCGTACCACGCCCGCCAGCTCGGTGGCGATCGCCACCGGTTCCGACTCCGGCTCGACCACGCCGATGCCGGCGACGGTGGACGCATACCCGCTCGCAGGCGGCGACACCGGTGGCGCGGCCCGCGTGCGATCGGGCTCGACCATCGACAGCATCGCGAACGTGAACATGCCTGCGGCCAGCAGCGGCAACGCGGCCGACCCCATCCGGCGATGCAGGCGCCGGCGCCCGGACCCTTCAATCATGGCCATCTCCCTCGTGTTCGCTCTTCCGTGCCGCAGGCATGCGTTCCCCGAGCACCCGTCCATCCTCCATCTCCACGATGCGGTCGGCGAAACCGTGGATGCGGCTGTCATGGGTGACGATCAGCACC
>JBILGF010000403.1:0-3324 GCA_044351195.1 Burkholderiales bacterium | reverse complement strand
CGCGCGGTCGGGTGCCGCGGCCACCGCACGCAGCAGCTCCATCACCGTCTGCCCGCTCTTCGCATCGAGCGCCGCCGTGGGTTCGTCGCAGACCACGAGCGCCGGCTCATGGACCAGCGCACGGGCGATCGCCACCCGCTGCTGCTGGCCACCGGACAGCTGGCGCGGCAGGCGGTCCATCAGCCCGGATAGCCCGAGTTGTTCCAGCACCGGTACTGCGCGGCGGCTTGCCTCGGACAGCCGCATGCCGGCGGTGACCAGCGGGATCGCCGCGTTCTCGGCCACAGTCAGGCTGGGCAGCAGGTTGTACTGCTGGAAAATGAAGCCGATGCGTCGGCGCCGCAGCCGCACGCGCCCTGCATCATCGAGCGCGGAAAGCCGCTCGCCCATCACCTCGACCTCGCCCGAGGTAGCGGCGAGCGTGCCCGAGAGCACCGACAGCAGCGTGGTCTTGCCGCAACCGGACGGGCCGACCAGCAGCGTGAGGCCACCGGCGGGCACGTCGAGGCTTGCACCATGCAGCACCCGCACCGGCCCGCTACCGCCCTCGAACTCCATAACCACGTCGCGTGCGCGCGCTGCAATCATCGCTCAGCCCCTGAACACGATGGCGGAGTCGACCACGAACACGCGGCGGATGCTGAACAGGCAGGACAGGACCAGGATGAGCGCAATCACGCCACCGGTCGCCGCCACCACCTGCGGGACCATTCGGAACCCTTCCAGCGCGGCCGCGCCAGCGGTCGCCTCGAAGAACAGCGCGCACAGGCCGATGCCTATGCCGTAACCGAGCGCACCGACCACCGTGGCCTGCGCCAGCACCATCGCCAGGATCTGCCCGTTGGTGGCACCGATCGCCTTCAGCGCGCCGAACTGGCGGAGGTTTTCGAAAACGAACAGGTAGAACGTCTGCGCGGTCACCGCCGCACCAACCAGGATGCCCAGTACCACCGTTATCCCGAAGTTCACCGGGATGCCGGTACGGGTGAGCACATATTCGACGCTTCGCCACGCAAACGCGTCCCAGGTCAGCGCCTGCAGCCCGGTCTGCTCCGCGATGCGCGCAGCGAGCAGGTCTGGATCGGTGCCCGCCGTCCCCTTGACGATGACGTAGGACATCACGTTGCGCTGGGGCGGTAGCAGCCGCACTGCGTCCGAGTAGCGCATGTAGGCGATCGGGAACGTGATGAACGGTGGCGACACATCGGCGATCCCGGTGAGCTCGACGCGCACGTCGTTGATCTCGGCGGTGCGCCCGAGCGGCACGTCTTCGCCCGGCCAGATGAACTGCACGCCCTGCAGGTCGAGCACGATGCCATCGGGCCTGCGAAGAGCCGAAAGGTCGCCCTTGACCCATTTGCGCGGCGCTCCGGCGAGCGTGGCATCGTCGACGCCGACCAGGCTCACCTGGTTGATGAGCCCTTCGCGGGTGCGCAGGATCGCAGTGCCCTTGTAGAATGGGACCGCCCACTCGACACCATCCACGCCCCGGATGCGGGCGAGGTCCACGTCGCGCAGCGGCTCGACCTCGTCGACGTAGCGCACACGGGGGTCCATCACCCAGACGTCGGCTTCGCGAACGTCCAGCACCTGGTTCGCGGTGCGCATCATCAGCGAGACGAAGATCGACGCCTGCTGCGCGATCAGCAGGGTCGCGAACGCGATGCCGCTGATCAGCCCGAGGTATTTCGTCCGGTCTCCGGACAGCATGCGCAACGCGATCTCGATCATCGATGCCGCCTCGGCAGGTAACTTAATTAACTGTACCGTACAGTATACTAATCAGATGCGCAAGCGAATTTCCCATGGCGTGGCCGGATGCGCGCCGCCTGCCCCGCGCACCGGTGCGACGACGTCCGCAGGAGCGTCCCCCAGGGGACGCGGACGTCCGCGAGACGCCTCCAAGCACGCCTCGATAGTGCGGGCCGCGCAGACACTGTTCATCGCGCAGGGTTTCGGTGCCACCAGCATGGAGGCGATCGCCGAACGCGCAGGGGTGTCCAAGCTCACGCTGTACAACCAGTTCGGCTCGAAGCAGGACATTTTCGTCGCGGCGGTCACGGCGAAATGCGAAGAGATGCTCGGCTCGCTCCATCTGGCCTCGCCAGGCCGGATGCCGGTTCGCCGCGCGCTCGTCTCGACCGGGCATGCCTTCCTGGGACTGATCCTCAGTCCCGAGGCGGTCGCGATGCTCAGGCTGATCATGCAGGAACGCTCCCCGGAACTGTCGGGGCTGTTCTACCGATCGGCGATCGAACCCACGACCGAGCAGGTCGCCGCAGTCATCGCCGGCTTCGAGGCGAGCGACCGGCTCAACATCGGCGATCCGTTGCAGGCTGCATGCGACTACCTCGACCTGCTGAAGGGGCAGCCGTGGCTGGTCACGCTGATGGGGCTGCAGCCGATGTCCGCGTCCGAACTCGACCGACATGTCGAGCACTGCGCAGACGTGATGCTGCGCGCATGGACGGTGCCGGTAGCAAGAGCGGCCGCGGCAGGAAGGACAGGCGCAACGGCAACGACAGCTACAGGCGTGTCGGCGCGCAAGCCTCGCCGCGCGCCGGGGAGACCGAAATCGACCTGACGCGCCCTGCCCGGCTCATCGCAGCAGCGGCAGGATTCCGGTCTTCTCGTCCACGAAGCGAGCCTCCAGCTGCGCGACACTGTCGGCACAGGCCTTCGCCAGCGCCCGGTCGGTCGCCTCGCGCAACTGCGCGAGGCCGGCCTCGCTGGTCACCGGTTCGGCAAGCTTCCATTCCGGACGATCCAGGCGTGTCGGGGGTGCCTTCATCTCGCGTGCCGCCAGCGCGAGGTCGCCTTCAACGCCACGGATGTCACCGGCAATCGCCTGCAGCTCGCTGACCCGCCGCATCAGCGCCTCCATCTTCAGCCGGGATGCTTCCCGCAGATGCGGATCCTGGACGCGTTCGGACACCGCGATACCGGCAGACGGCGGCTGTATGCGGCCAAGCACCGCGTTCATCCGGTCGAGGATGGCCGTGCCGCGTCCGACATCGCAGGCGGTCTGCGCGATCATCCACCAGCCCCCAGCCTCGCTGGCGCGTTCGAGCACGACGGCGGGCACCGGCCGTTCCCGCACCGCCTTCGCTGCCGGTTTCTGCACCGTCGGGGCCTGCGCGAGGACCGCGGACATCGCGAGCATGGTGCAGGCGAGCATCGCGGCGCATGACAGCCTGCGAGCCGGCCGGCCAGTGCCCGCCCCGTGTGCCGCGCCCGTTCCGCCCGGCTGCTTCACAGCCGTTCGGCCACCCAGCCCTCCACCGCGGCCAGCGCCTGGGGCAGCTTCGCCGGCTCGGTGCCGCC
>JBILGF010000218.1:0-5917 GCA_044351195.1 Burkholderiales bacterium | reverse complement strand
CGTTCAGCGTCCCGGATCGATCGCCGCCAGCAGCGCGCGATAGCCATCGGTTGCCATGTTCGCCCGCTCGTCCGATTCCAGGTAGACGCAGTATCCGCTGCCGCCGAGCGGCCCCGAGACGGTCCAGCCCTCTCCGACCGCCGCACCCGCCAGTTCGACGAACACGTCGAGCGGTGAATTCTCCCAGTGGCTGTAGGCGACCAGCGCATCGGGCAGCGCCATCGACTCGGCCAGGCCAAGCGCATTATCGGCGAACTCCGCGACTTCCTCTGCGCTCGAGGCGAGGTCCGAGAAATCGGACCAGGCCGCGGCGAACTCGTCGTAGACCGGGAGGCCTTCGATCACGTCATCCCAGACCCACGCACGCAGGTGGTCACAGGTGTCGCCCGCAGCCGGGCTGTTGAAGTAGCCGCACAGCGGGCAGTTCTCGCCATCGTCCTCGGGACGTGCCGCACGGGTGGCGCCATCGGTCGCGGCGGTGTCCTCTCCGTCGTCATCTTCGGAGCCGGAGTGTCTCGGTGTGCTCATGCCGTGTCGTCCTTCTTCATTGGAAACTGCGCGAGCCGTCACTCGAAAAGGCTGTCGATGCCCAGCAGCGTCAGCACGCCCATCACCGCGAAGATGCCGGCTGCGATCGAGTGTACGAGTTTCATCGGGATCCTTGCCGCGAACCGGTTGCCCACGAACACCGCTGGCACGTCTGCGACCAGCATGCCGAGGGTGGTACCGACCACCACCATCAGCGGCGCCGCATAATGCGCAGCCAGCGCGATGGTCGCGATCTGCGTCTTGTCGCCCATCTCGGCGAGGAAGAAGGTGACCAGTGTCGCGCCGAACACGCCCAGATGCTTCGCCACCTGGGTTTCTTCGTCCTCGATACGGTCGGGAATCATCGTCCAGACCGCCATCCCGAGGAACGACAGGCCGAGGATCCAGCGCAGCGTACCCGGGCTGAGTACCGAGGTGATCCAGGCCCCGAGCGCGCCGGCCAGCCCGTGGTTGACCAGCGTCGCGCACAGGATGCCGGCGATGATCGGCAACGGCTTCCTGAAACGGGCGGCAAGGATGAGCGCCAGCAGTTGCGTCTTGTCGCCGATCTCGGCGAGCGCGACCACGCCGGTCGAGATGAGCAGGGCTTCCATCAGGCGAGGGCTCTTCGATCGGGGACGATGGATCGCCGCGTCATCCACGGCCGTCGTGTCTGCGCTGCAGCCCACCGCCCTGCCACGAAGGCGCGCACCATCACTCGATCTTGATGCCGCGCTCCTTCACCACCCGCGCCCATTTCACCATCTCGCCCTTCAGGAACGCGGCGAACGCCGTCCGTGTGTCGCCCACCGCCTCGACGCCGTCCTTTGCGAAGCGTTCGACGATGTCGGCACGTCGAATCACCTTCACCAGCTCGCCGTGGATGCGTTCGGACAGCGCCGCCGGCATCTTCGCCGGGGCGAGGAAGCCGAACCAGTTGCTGGTCTCGTAGCCGGCCATGCCCGGGGCTTCGGCGATGGCCGGCACGCCCGGCAGCATCTCGAGGCGTCCGGTGCCGGTATGGGCGATCGCCTTAAGCTTGCCACCGCGGATGTGCGGCATGGCCGACCCGAGGTTGTCGATCATGAACGGCACATGGCCGCCGATCACGTCCGGCAACGCCGCCCCGCTGCCCTTGTAGGGGATATGCACCGCCTCGATCCTTGCCATCGCCGCGAACAGTTCCATCGACATGTGGGCCATGCTGCCGTTGCCGGCGGAGGCGAACTGCGCCATGCCAGGCTTCGCGCGCGCGAACGCGATCACGTCGGCCACGCTCGAGATCGAGGAGCCTGCCTGCGTCACCAGCACCAGTCCGCTGCGCGTGGCCATCGTGAGCGGCTCGAAGTCGGCCACCGTATCGAAGGGCAGCTTGCGGATCAGCGACGGGTTGATCGCGAACGCGGCCGCCTGCATCAGCAGCGTGTAGCCATCGGGCCTGGCGCGCGCCACGATATCGGTACCGATCACCGAGCTGCCGCCCGGGCGCAGGTCGACCAGGAAGTTCTGGCCGAGGTTCTTCGTCAGTTCCTGGGCGATGATCCGGCCGGCGACGTCGGTCGGCCCGCCGCCCGCATAGGGGATCACGATGCGCACCGGTTCGCGCGGCCAGTCGCCGGGCTGTGCTGCAGCAACGCCGGGCAGTTGAAGGGCAGCGCCGGTGGCGGCAGCATTGGCAATGAACGTCCTGCGATCCATGGTTTTCCTCCGAATCCTGTCTGTGTGGGTTGTCGACGCTTTCGTTGTCGTCGTCATGGCCGGCTTCGCCGCCGGCGGGTTCAGTCGGGACGGAACTTGGTCTCGGGCTTGAGCCCCTTGCGCTGCTGGGCCTCGCTGATCTTCCCGTTCTCGATCCATTCGCCGCGTACCGCACGCTCGGCCGCGGCATCCCAGGCCGGATGCCAGTCGCCGAGCGAATAGCCGTACCACGGCGGCTGCGGGCGTACCGGCGGCAGCCCGAGTTCTTCCCAGATCGCCTTCGCACGCTCCATGTATTCCTGCTTGGGCAGGGCCAGTGGCGGCATGCCGGACTTCATCGTGGCGTCGATCAGCAGGGTGGAATCCTCGTCGCCGTCGCTCTCGCGCTTCGGCCCGTGGCCCTGCCCGCGATGCGGCAGCGTCAGCACGTCGGCCACCGGGTTGGACCGATAGGCCATCGCCCACAGCAGCGCATCGGAATTGTCGGGATCGATGTCGTCGTTGATCGCGATGCAGATCTTGCTGCAATCGCCCTTGAAGAACGCGGCGCCGTAGAGCGCGCGCCAGACCTCGGTGCGCGGCATGCCGCGTTCGCAGGTGATCATGGTCACCCGCAGCAGGCCGGTCAGCGGCTCGTGCAGCGTTACCCGCTTCACGCCCCGGATGCCCAGACCGTCGCGCAGGTGGGTGAGGAACAGCGGCTCGTAGGCCACGCGCTTGATCACGCTCGACTCGCTCGGCGCGACCTGGCTGATGTAGGACGGGATCACCGCATCCCTGCGCATGGTGATCGCCGTGATCTTCATCACCATGTTGAATTCCTCGAGCGCCACATGGCCATGCGACTCGCCGAACGGTGCCTCGGGCTCGACCGTCTCGGTGTCGATCATCCCCTCGATCACCACCTCGGACTCGGCCGGCACCATCAGGTCGACCGAGTGTGCGCGCGTGATGCGGATGGGATGGCCAGCGAGGCCGCCGGCCACGTCGAGTTCGTCGACGCCGATCGGTAGCTTCTGCGGGCCCATGAACGCCACATAGGGCGGACAGCCGAGCACGATCGCGCAGGGCATGTAGCGCTCGCCCCGCTTCTGGTGCTTGGTGTAGTGGATGTAGCCCTCGGCGCCACCGACGCGGGTGGCCATGCGCACCACCATGCGGTCGGGCGCCTTCAGCGCGCAGCGGTAGGTGCCCATGTTCTGCACGCCGGTCTCGGGATCGCGCGTGACCACGTTGGTCGCGGTCAACGTGGGAGAGCTGTCGAAGCCGGGCGTGGAGATCGGGATCGGCAGCCGCCCCAGCCCGTTACCCGGCCCGACCAGCGCATCGCCTTCCAGGATCACCTCATGGCAGGGCGCGTTCTCGACCACCTGCGGTTTCACCGGGCTGGCGATCGCGCGGTCCCACTTGGCCTGGATGCCCTCGACCGGCGCATCCATGCCGACCGAATAGACCGCCCGGTTGGCCGCCAGCGCACCGACCACCACCGGGATGTCGTACTTGCGCCCCTGGCCATCGACGATGTTGGTGAACAGGAACGCCTTGCGCTCGGCCTCGGACATGCCTCCGACGAACTGCCAGCGCACCAGCGCATGCAGCTCGGAATCCTTGTCGATCTGCCGGTCGATCTTCAGCAGCAGGCCACGCCGCTCCAGCTCGGCGAGGTGTTCATGAAGGTCGCGGTAGCCGCGGCTGTCGACAGGGCTTTCCCCGGGGCTGTCCATGGTGTCGGTTCACTCCGTATGGTGGTTCGGTGGCAGGCGATGCATCAATCCATCTTCAGGCCGATGGACTTCACCAGCGGCGTCCAGCGGGCGATCTCCTGGCGGATGAAGCGGTCGGCCGACTCGGGGGTCGAGTCGATCGCCGGGGTGCCGCCGACCGTTTCCAGGTCTTTCTGCAGCAGACCTTCGCCCCACGCGGCACGGGTGGCCGCATGCAACTGCGCGATGACCGGCTGCGGCGTGCCTGCAGGCGCGAACACGCCGTGGAAGATGCTGGTGACCATCTTCGGCAGGCCCTGCTCGACCGCGGTCGGGATGTCGGGTGCTGCCTTCAACCGCTGCTCGCCGAACACGGCGATGATGCGCAGCCGGCCGGCGCGATGCTGTGCGAGCGGCTGCGCACCGAAGATGCCCATGAACATCGGAATGTGGCCGGCCATCAGGTCGGCCACGCCGGGGCCTGCGCCCTTGTAGGCCACGTGCTGCAGCTCGGCTGCACCGACCAGCTGCTTGAACAGTTCGCCGGCAAGGTGGTTGATGCTGCCTGCCCCGGGAGATCCGTAGGACAGCTGCTTCTGGTTCGCGCGCACGAAGGCGACCAGCTCTTTCAGGTTCTTCGCCGGGATCGACGGGTTCACCATCACGCAGGTGGGCGAGGAACTGACCAGGGTCACCGGAAGGAAATCGCGCAACGGGTCGTAAGGCGGCTTGCTCATCGCCGCCGGGTTGATCACATGGGTCGTGGTCGTTCCGGACAGCAGCGTATGGCCGTCGGGCTTCGCGCGCGAAGCCTCGGCCGCGCCCACCGCACCGCCGGCACCCGGACGGTTGTCGACGATCAGCGTACTGCCCAGATGCGGCGACACGCGGTTGGCCCAGGTACGACCGACGAAGTCGGTTTCGCCGCCGGGGGCGAACGGGACGATCAGTCGTACCGGGCGTTCGGGGAACTTCGGCTGTGCAGCGGCAATGCCGGGCAGGCCGGCGAGCGAGGCAGCCCCCGCCGCGCCCGCGCCTGCAAGCAGGCGCCTGCGTCGGATTTCGATCATGGTTCCTCCAGTGTCTCGGGTATGGCGCGGGTCGAGCGCCGGGATCAGGCCGGCATCGCGCAGTCGGGGCGTACGCGGAACACGCGCCGCGCATTCTCTTCCAGCAGCTTGCGGCGGACCGCCGCGTCCTTCACGGCCTCGTCGATCGGGCGCAGCGGATGCGGGTCGCCCGCCGGGAACGGCATGTCGGACCCCATCATCACCTTGTCGTCGCCAGCCTTGTCGATCAGGTAGGAGGTGGAATCGGCGTCGAACACCAGCGCATCGAAATACAGCGCCTCGAAACCCTTGCGCGGGTCGGCGTACTTGTCGCCGTGGTGGTCGTAATGCCGGCCCAGGCGGCCGAGCACGAACGGCAGCGCTGCGCCGCCGTGGGACAGCACCAGCTTCGCGCCGGGATACTTCAGCAGGTGGCCGGAGAACAGCAGGCGCGATACGGCGATGGAGGTGTCGACCACGCGGCCGATCGCGTTGACCAGGTCGTAGTCGCCCAGGCGGGGCTCGCCGCAGACGAACATCGGGTGCAGCATCACCGCCGCGTTCAGGCGCGATGCGGTCTCCCAGAACGGATCGAGGTCGGGCGAATCGAGGTTGCCGCCCTCGCCGCTGGGCAGGGTGCCGACCATCACGCCGCCGAAGCCCTGGCCCATCGCCTCTTCCAGCACCTGCGCCGCGAGCCTGCCGCTCTGCATCGGCACCGTGGCCAGCGGCGTGAAGCGCTTCTCGTCGCCGAGGTTCTCGAGCGTGCAGGCGTTCATGAACCGGCTCCACGCCAGGCCCTGCTCGGGTGGCAGCTCGTAGCCGGTGGCGTCCATCCAGGCACCCACCAGCTGGTGGTCGATGCCGTTGGCGTCCATCCAGGCACGCCGGTCGGCCAGCGCCGACAGCTTCGGCATGATCGGCCGCGACAGGTCCTTG
>JBILGF010000278.1:0-4850 GCA_044351195.1 Burkholderiales bacterium | reverse complement strand
GCTCGGCTGCCAGCGCCTTCAGCCACTCGACCTCGACCAGCACGCGGTTGCGGATCAGCGCGTACTCGGAGAAGTGCGATTGCAGTTGCCCGAGTCTGGCCGCATAGCGGCCATCGAGCGGGGACACGGCAGTCAGCGCGGTCATCGCATCCGTCGCCAGGGCGGCGGTGGGCGATGCGGGGGTAACGTTCGACATGTTCGACTCGCAGTTGCGGGCGTGCTGCGTTGCAACGGCCCGCGGGGGCAGGATCGTAGCACGGGGGCGCAGCGTGGTTGCGGCGCTGTCAGGCGCCGCCGGCTTGCGCAACGCCACCGCAGTGACGCGCGTTCAGGCGATGATGCCCCCGCCCAGGCAGACCTTCGACTCGTAGACCACGACCGACTGGCCGGGGGTCACTGCCCACTGCGGTTCCGAGAACGCCACCTCGAAGCAGGCACCATTGGCCTGCGGCAGCACGCACGCCGTGTCGGCCTGGCGGTAGCGTGTCTTGGCCGAGTAGACCCAGCCGGCATGGGGTGCATGGCCCGATACCCAGCTCGCGTCGATTGCCGCCAGATGATCGGCCAGCAGGGCGGGGTGATCATGGCCCTGCACCACGTACAGGATGTTGCGCGCGAGATCCTTGCGGGCGACGTACCAGGCGTCGCCCGGGCTGCCGTCGGCACGCCCCCCGATGCCCAGGCCCTGGCGCTGGCCGATGGTGTAGTACATGAGGCCGATGTGCTCGCCGATCACGGTGTCGTCGAGCGTGCGTGTCTCGCCCGGGGCCTTCGGCAGGTAGCGGTTGAGGAACTCGCGAAACGGCCGCTCGCCGATGAAACAGATGCCGGTGCTGTCCTTCTTCTCGGCCACCGGCAGCCCTTCGCGCCGTGCGATCTCGCGCACCTCGCGCTTGGGCAACTGGCCCAGCGGGAACAGCGTGCGCGACAGCTGGGACTGGTTCAGTCGGTGCAGAAAGTAGCTCTGGTCCTTGGTGCCGTCCTCGGCCTTGAGCAACTGGAACAGCCCGTCCCGCTCACGGACCTGCGCATAGTGGCCGGTGGCGATCATGTCTGCACCCAGCCCCATCGCGTGATCGAGGAAGGCGCGGAACTTGATCTCGGCATTGCACAGCACGTCGGGATTCGGCGTACGGCCAGCCTGGTATTCCGAGAGGAAGGTCGAGAATACCTTCTCCTTGTACTGCGCCGCGAAGTTCACCTGGTCGATCTCGATGCCGATGCGGTCGGCGACCGACACCGCGTCCACGAGGTCTTCCCGCGCGCTGCAGTACTGGTCGGTATCGTCGTCCTCCCAGTTCTTCATGAACAGGCCGATCACGTTCCAGCCCTGCTGCCTGAGCAGCAGCGCGGCGACCGAGGAATCGACGCCGCCCGACATGCCGACCACCACGGTGCGTCCGGTCATGATGCGCGGGACGCGCCGGGGGTTGCGCGAACATGACTCATCGGTAGTGCCTGATCAGGTCGAGCGGATAGCGCCGTCCAGCCAGGTAGTCTTCGACGCATTCCAGCAGCAGCGGGCTGCGATGGCGTTCGCGGCCGGCGCGGATCTCGTCGGGCGTCTGCCACAGCGCCCGGACGATGCCGGTATCGAGCACGCGGGACGGTTCATGGCCGGTGATTTCTCCGGCGAAGGCGAATCGCAGGTAGGTGATGGTGGAATCCACCATCGGCAGGCTGTAGATGCCGACCAGCGCGGTGGGCACGAAATGGTGGGCCGATTCCTCGAGGGTTTCCCGGATCACCGCGTCCAGCAGCGTCTCGCCCGGGTCCCAGTGCCCGGCGGGCTGGTTCAGGCGCAGGCCGCTGGCGGTTTCTTCCTCGATCAGCAGGAAACGGCCATCGCGCTCGGCGAGGGCGGCGACCACCACGTTCGGTTTCCAGAGTTCTTCAAGCATGACCGGATTGTAATCGCGGCAACGGCGGACAAAAGAAAAGCGGACCCGAAGGTCCGCTTTTCAGGCGAGAAACCTCGCTGACAATATTACTTCTTGTCGGCTTTTTTCTCGGTCTTCTTCGCGTCGTCTTTCTTCGGCTCGGCGGCAACCACGATCGACGAGGCGGTAACAGCAGCGAACAGGCCGGCCAGGACAGCAGCGATCAGTTTTTTCATGATATTCCTCAAGAGGTTAGATGATCTGTACAACTTGCCGAAGTACCTCGGCACAGTCAGTAACGGCCGTTTCCTTGATTGGTTGACAGATGGTCGGCTGCAGCGGACACCTTCTCCGTACTCGGCAATCGAGACAACGGCGTGGCGCGCGGTGGCGTCGCCGGGGCCGGATGGCTGCCGCGCACGGCCCGAGCGTGCGGCATGGGGCATGGGGCATGGGGCATGTGCCCGGGCGCCGCGACATGTCGCAACCGGATGGGTGGACGACAACAGCCATGCCCGACGCCAGGGGCGCGGGCAGATGGCATGGTGGCACGGTGGCAGGGCAGTGGCCGGAGCGCTGCGCTCCGGGTGCAGGTGACCCGGGAAGGACCGGCGTCAGACCAGACGCTGGATGTTCGACGCCTGCTTGCCCTTCTGGCCCTGGGTGACGTCGAACGTGACCTTCTCGCCTTCCTTCAGCGTCTTGAAGCCGTTCATCGTGATTGCCGAGAAATGCGCGAACAGGTCTTCGCTGCCGTCGTCGGGCGTGATGAATCCGTAGCCCTTGGAGTCGTTGAACCACTTAACCGTGCCAGTTGCCATGACGTACCGTCCTCATCCGTTCTGCGTCGATTGAAGGCGAAGCGCTTGCCCTGACATCTGGCACCCTCATCAACGCCTGAACGGAACCCACGGAGACGCAGTCCCGTGGACAGACCCAAGGCCGTTATTCCAGTTCAGATCTCGCCAGACTGCCTCTTTTTTACGCCCCTTTCGCCAGCGCCGTCAAGCAGCGCAAACACGCGTCCGGTTTGGGGGAAACAGGGCGGCAGGCTCTTGCAGTTTTCACCATAATGCCCACAATGACAGACGAGAGGCGGCAGCAGTGCGGAAGCTGAAATCAAACCCCGGAGTGGCAACAGCGGCAATGGCAGCGATGGCATCGAAGGCGATGGCGGTCAAGGGGGCGGAAGGAACGGTCCTCGAAGCGAAGAAAAGTCGCGTCAAGCCGCCGCCGATGTTCAAGGTGCTGTTGCTCAATGACGATTACACCCCGATGGATTTCGTTGTAGCCGTTCTGCAGTCGGTTTTCGGCATGAGCCCCGAGCAGGCCACGCAGGTGATGCTCAAGGTGCATCGTGATGGCATGGGCGTGTGTGGCGTCTACCCCCGCGATCTGGCGGAATCGAAGGTGGAACAGGTGCTGGCGTTCGCGCGCAAGCATCAGCACCCTCTGAAGTGCGTGATGGAAGAGACCTAGATGATCGCTCAGGAACTGGAAGTCAGCCTCCACATGGCCTTCATGGAGGCGCGGCAGAAACGCCATGAATTCATCACGGTAGAGCATCTGCTGCTGGCGCTGCTCGACAATCCGTCGGCCTCCGAGGTCCTGAAGGCCTGCGTCGTCGACATCGAAGACCTGCGCAAGACGCTCGCCGAGTTCGTCGCCGAACACACGCCGGTGGTCAATGGCGAGAACGTCGACACGCAGCCGACGCTGGGCTTCCAGCGGGTGATCCAGCGTGCGATCCTGCATGTGCAGTCCTCCGGCAAGAAGGAAGTCACCGGCGCGAACGTGCTGGTAGCCATCTTCGGCGAGAAAGACTCGCACGCCGTGTACTTCCTGCACCAGCGCGGCGTGAACCGCCTCGACGTGGTGAACTTCATCTCGCATGGCATCAGCAAGGTGCCGCAGGCGCCCCAGCCGGCCAAGGCCGATTCCGAGGCCGAGACCGAGCAGGAACAGCAGGGCGGCGGCGCCCTTGAAGCCTACACGGTCAACCTGAACCAGCTGTCGCTCGCGGGCAAGATCGACCCGCTGATCGGCCGTGATCGCGAAGTCGAGCGCGTGATCCAGACCCTGTGCCGCCGGCGCAAGAACAACCCGCTGCTGGTCGGTGAAGCCGGGGTGGGCAAGACGGCGATCGCCGAGGGGCTCGCCCGCCGGATCGTCGAAGGCGAAGTCCCCGACATCCTGCGCAAGGCGCAGGTCTATTCGCTCGACATGGGCGCGCTGCTCGCCGGCACCAAGTACCGGGGCGACTTCGAGCAGCGGCTCAAGGCGGTGTTGAAGCAACTGCTCGACAACCCCAACGCGGTGCTGTTCATCGACGAGATCCACACGCTGATCGGTGCCGGCGCTGCCTCGGGCGGCACGCTCGACGCATCGAACCTGCTCAAGCCGGCGCTCGCACAGGGCCAGCTCAAGTGCATCGGTGCGACCACCTACACCGAGTATCGCGGGGTGTTCGAGAAAGACCACGCCCTGTCGCGCCGGTTCCAGAAGATCGACGTCACCGAGCCCAGCGTGTCCGAGACGGTCGAGATCCTGCGCGGCCTGAAGAGCCGGTTCGAATCGCACCATGGCGTGAAGTACACCGCCGCCGCGCTGAGTTCCGCTGCCGAGCTTTCAGCCCGATTCATCAACGACCGGCACCTGCCCGACAAGGCCATCGACGTCATCGACGAGGCGGGCGCCGCCCAGCGGATACTGCCCAAGACCCGCCAGCGCAAGGTGATCGGAAAGCACGAGATCGAGGACATCGTCGCCAAGATCGCGCGCATTCCGCCGCGCAACGTGTCCTCCGATGACCGTACCGCGCTGAAGAACCTCGACCGCGACCTGCGCGCGACGGTGTTCGGGCAGGACAAGGCGATCGATGCGCTGGCCACCGCCATCAAGATGGCGCGTGCCGGCCTGGGCAACCCGCAGAAGCCGATCGGCTGCTTCCTGTTCAGCGGTCCGACCGGT
>JBILGF010000014.1:0-17656 GCA_044351195.1 Burkholderiales bacterium | reverse complement strand
GCGTGCTGGTCGGGATGCAGGTGCCGGCGAAGGATGGCGCGCGCTTTCGCCGGTTCCTGGCCGACCTCGGCTACAGCTACCAGGACGAGTCGGACAATCCGGCCTACCGGCTGTTCCTCGGGCGCTGACGGCAGCGGCGCGGGTACAATCGAGACGTGCTCAAATCCATGCGGCGTTACCGTTCCTCAAGGCCGGGCAGTCCCGTCCCGGGAACGTGTTCGTCGGGCGACCATCCTGTCTCGACGCTGACCTGCAACACAGGGCGCCGGCGGCAGGGCTCGGGCGCGCCGTGGGGCGTACTGCTGGTGGTGCTCGCGCTGGCGATCGTCATGCCGCCCTCTGCCCGGGCCGCCGTGCTGCCGCAGGTATCCGCCCAGGAATTGCGCCAGGACGACGACGTGCGCGCCGCACGCGAGGCTTTCCGCCTCGGGCAGGCCGCCCGCCTGGACCAGACCGCAGCGCGATTGCGCGGCCATCCGCTGGAGCCCTGGGTCCATTACTGGCAACTGCGGCTGCGCCTCGATACGGCCGAGACCGCCGAGGTGCAGGCCATGCTGACCCGCCTGGCCGATACGCGTGCCGGCGACCAGTTGCGCTCCGACTGGCTGAAGCTGCTGGGCCGGCGCGGGCAGTGGGACCAGTTCGCTGCCGAGCGCGCGCAGCTGGTCAACAGCGACACCGAAGTCGACTGCCATGCACTGACCCAGCGGCGTATCGCGGGCGATGCCGCGGCGCTGGCCGAGGCGCGGCCGCTGTGGTTCACCGGTCGCGACCTGCCCGAGAGCTGCACGCCCCTGTTCCAGGACCTGATCGCCTCCGGTTCCCTGCGTGCAGACGACATCTGGGCGCGCATCCGGCTTGCCTTCGAGGCCGGGCAGGCGGGTACGGCGCGGCGCGTGGCGGCATTCCTGCCGCCCGGCCAGCAGCCCGACGGCAAGCTGATCGATCGCGCGCTGAACAACCCGCAGGTGATGCTCGAGCGCAGGAACGTGCTGCGCACGCGGGCGCAGCGCGAGGTGGTCATGTTCGCCGCGCACCGCCTCGCGCGCACCTCGCCGCAGAATGCCGCATCGGCGTGGGGCAGGATCGACGAGCTGTTCAGTGAGGCCGAGCGTGCCTACACCTGGGGCGCGATTGCATGGCTGGCGGCGCGCCGGCTCGATCCCGACGCGCTGCGCTGGTTCCGGATGGCCAGCGGCGTGCAGCTGACCGACGAGATGCTCGGCTGGCGGGTGCGCGCCGCATTGCGCGCCGAGGCCTGGGCGGAAGTGCTGGCGGCGATCGGGCAGATGACGCCTCGCGAGCAGCAGGAGGCCGCATGGCGCTACTGGCGGGCGCGCGCGCTGCGCGAGCTCAAGCGCAACGACGAAGCCGTGCCGATCCTGGCCGCGCTGTCGCGCGAGTTCAGCTTCTACGGTCAGCTTGCGCTGGAAGACCTCGGCCCGGTGGCGGGCCCGCCGGCACCGCCGCCGTTCAAGCCGTCTCGGGAAGACATGGAGGCGTTCGGCAGGCATCCTGCCGTGCACCGCGCGCTGGCGTTCTACCGGCTGCAGATGCGCGTCGACGGCAATCGCGAGTGGTTCTGGGCGATCCGCACCCTGAGCGACGAGCAGCTGATCGCCGCGGCCGAGTGGTCGCGCCGCAACCGGCTCTGGGACCGCGCGATCGCCACTGCCGAGCGCACCCGCGAGCTGCACGACTTCTCGCTGCGCTTCCTCGCGCCGTTCCGGGAAGAGCTGCAGCCGCATGTGAATAGCCAGCAGCTGGACGAGGCCTTCGTGCTGGGCCTGATCCGGCAGGAGAGCCGGTTCCTGCCCGACGTGCGTTCCCATGCCGGTGCATCCGGCCTGATGCAGCTGATGCCGGCCACTGCTGCATGGGTGGCCAAACGCTCCGGGATGCTCGATTTCCGGCCGTCGCTGGTCAACGACGTGCAGGTCAACCTCGGGCTGGGCACCGCTTACCTGCGCACGGTACTCAACGACCTGGACGACCATCCGGTTCTGGCCTCGGCGGCATACAATGCCGGACCGGGGCGCGCCCGCGCCTGGCGCACGGTGCAGCCGCTCGATGCCGCGATCTACGCCGAAAGCATTCCGTTCGGCGAGACACGCGACTACGTCAAGCGCGTGATGTCGAACGCAACCTACTATGCGCACATCCTCGGGCACCAGACGACATCGCTGCGGGCGCGCATCGGCACCATACCGGGACGCAACTAGCAGAGCAGCCCGGACATCATGCATCCGGGCGAGGTGCGTCAGGGCGAAACGCAGCACCACGGCCGGCAACCGGATCGGGAATCGAGATGAGTACTGTGGACAGGGTCTGCCTGGTCGGTGGCAGCGGATTCGTCGGGCGGCATATCGCCGAGCGGCTGGCAGCCCGCGGGGTGCGCGTGATCATCCCGACGCGCAACCGGGAACGGGCCAAGCCCGACCTGATCGTGCTGCCCAGCGTCGAACTGGTCAGTGCCGACGTGAACGATCGCACACGGCTTTTTGAGCTGGTGGCGGGCTGCGATGCGGTGATCAACCTGGTAGGCATGCTGCACGAGTCCCGGGGCGGCGACTTCCGGCGCGCCCATCTCGCGCTGACCGAGCAGTGCATCGAGGCCTGTTCACGCCACGGCGTGCGCCGCTACCTGCACATGAGCGCACTGGGTGCCGACATGGCCGGGCCCAGCGAGTACCAGCGCACCAAGGGCGAGGCTGAACAGCGGGTGGCGGCGGCACAGGCGGCCGGCCTGGCGACCACCCTCTTCCGGCCCTCGGTGATCTTCGGCGACGGCGACAGTTTCCTCACGCTGTTTGCACGGCTGCTTGCCGTGTCGCCGTTCGTTCCGCTCGGGTCCCCGGATGCGCGCTTCCAGCCAGTGTGGGTCGAGGACGTCGCCGATGCGTTCGTGGCCTCGCTCGACCTGCCGCAGACGATCGGCCAGCGCTACGACCTGGTCGGTCCGGATGTATTCACGTTGCGTGAACTGGTGAAACTGGTGGGTACGGTCACCGGCCACGCGCGGCCGGTGATCGGGCTGTCCGACGGCCTGTCGCGCCTGCAGGCGCGCATCTTCGGTGCCCTGCCGGTGAAGCTGATCACCTACGACAACTACCTGTCGATGACCGTCGACAACGTGTCGTCGATGCCCTGGCCACCAGTGTTCGGCCGTGCGCCTTCGGCACTTGAGCCCATCGCGCGCCAGTACCTCGGCAATGCCACGCCGCGCGGGCGCTATCCGGCGTTCCGCGACCGCGCGGGGCGCTGAGGCAGCCGCGGCGATGGCCAGGGGCAGGACCAGGGCCAGGGTCAGAGTCAGGGTCAGGGTCAGGGCCCTATCGCCGCTCGAGCGGTTGGCGGGTCGATGAGCGGGTCGATGCACGACGCCGTACCCGACCCGGTGCCCGCGTCGCTGCAGGTCTACTCGGTCGGCGGATCGGTGCGCGATGAACTGCTCGGCCTGCCGGTGTCCGACCGCGACTGGGTGGTGGTCGGCGCCACGCCGCAGCAGATGCTGGATCGCGGCTATCGCGCGGTCGGCCGCGATTTCCCGGTGTTCCTGCATCCGGTCAGTCATGAAGAGTATGCGCTCGCTCGCACCGAGCGTAAGAGCGGGCCTGGATACCGGGGTTTCGTCGTGCAGGCATCACCCGAGGTGACGCTCGAGCAGGATCTCGCCCGGCGCGACCTGACGATCAACGCGATCGCGCGGAATGCACAGGGGCTGCTGATCGATCCGTTCAACGGCATGCGCGACATCGACGCACGCGTGTTGCGCCATGTCAGTGCCGCGTTCACCGAAGACCCGGTGCGCATCCTGCGGCTTGCGCGCTTCTCGGCCCGTTTCGCCGATTTCACCATCGCACCCGAAACGCGGCTGCTTGCACGCAGCATGGTCGACGCCGGGGAGGTCGATGCGCTGGTGGCCGAGCGCGTCTGGCAGGAACTGGCCAAGGGGCTGTCCGAGCATCGCCCGTCGCGCATGTTCGCCGTGCTGCGTGATTGCGGCGCGCTGGCGCGCATCCTGCCCGAGGTCGAGCGCCTGTTCGGAGTGCCCCAGCCCGCGCTGCATCACCCCGAGGTGGATACCGGTCTGCACGTGATGATGACGCTCGACCTTGCGGCGCGCGAGCATGCGCCGCTGCCGGTGCGCTTCGCGCTGCTGGTGCACGACCTGGGCAAGGGGACGACGCCGGCATCCGAATGGCCGCGGCATGTCGCGCACGAGCAGCGCGGGGTGCCGCTGATCGATGCGCTGTGCAGCCGGTTGCGCGTGCCGTCCGAGTGCCATGACCTCGCCCGCCTGGTATCCCGGTTCCATACCGACGTCCACCGCGCGCTCGAGCTGCGGCCGGCAACGGTGCTGAAGCTGATCGAGGGCAACGACGCGCTGCGCCGGCCCGAGCGCTTCGCACAGATGCTGCAGGCCTGCGAACTGGATGCGCGCGGGCGCCTCGGCCTGGAGGGCAGGCCCTATCCGCAGCGCATGCTGCTGCAGGTCGCGCTCGATGCGGCACGTTCGGTGGATGCCGGCGCGATCGCCAGAGCGTCGGCCCGCGAGCGGATCGCCGATGACGTCCGGCGGGCCCGGCTGGATGCAGTGACCACCGCCATCGGCGCGTTCCGACCAGGCTGAAATGAAAAACGCCGGGCAGGCCCGGCGCTTCGTCCACGCAGCGCCGGGGAGGCGCGGCGGGTCACCCCGCCGCCTGCCCGGTGCGGGCCCTCAGTCGGGCCGGCTGTACGACCGGCTGCGCGGTGCTGCAGCGGACGTACGGTCGCGGTGGCGGAAGTTGCCGCCGGGACCGCCCGGGGCGGCCGGATTGCCCGGCCGACCCGCGCTGGGGCCGGTGTGCCGGCGCGCCGGCGGGCCCGAACGATCGCGGTAGGGACGCGAGGACGGCGAGGACGCCGAACGCGGACGCGGCTCGAAGCCAGGCACCACGGTGATCGGGATCGTCTGCGACGTGAAGCGTTCGATGGTGCGCACCACGCCCCGGTCGCGGATGCCGATGAAGCTGATCGCGATGCCCTGGCGACCGGCACGGCCGGTGCGGCCGATGCGGTGTACATAGTCCTCGGCCTGGCGCGGCAGGTCGAAATTGATCACGTGCGAGATGCCCTGCACGTCGATGCCGCGTGCGGCGACGTCGGTGGCCACCAGCACGCGCAGCCCGCCCGAGCGCAGCGACTGCAGCGTGCGCGAGCGCTGGCTCTGCTTCATGTCGCCATGCAGTGCCGCGGCGGAGAAGCCGCTCTGCAGCAGCGCCTGCGCGAGGTCGTCGGCCGAACGCTTGGTGGAGGTGAACACGATCGCCTGTTTCATGTCGGCATCGCGCAGCAGGTGGTCGAGCATGCGGCTCTTGTGGCCCATATCGTCGGCGATATGCATGCGCTGCTCGATGTTGACGTGCGGCGTCTGCTGGCTGTCGACGCTGATGCGTACGGGGTCCTTCAGCATCGAGGTGGCGAGGCGGACGATGCCCGGCTCCATCGTCGCCGAGAACAGCATCGTCTGGCGCGAGGCCGGCATCTTCGAGACGATGGCGTCGAGGTCTTCGCTGAAGCCCATGTCGAGCATGCGGTCGGCTTCGTCCAGCACCAGCAGTTGCAGGCGCGACAGGTCGACGCGCCCGGAGTTCATCTGGTCGAGCAGCCGGCCCGGCGTGGCCACCAGGATGTCGACGCCCATCTTCAGCATCCGGTTCTGCACCGGGTAGGGCATGCCGCCGACGATCGACACGGTCTTCACGCGGCGCAGGTTACGGCCATAGGTCTCGCTCGCGCGGGTGACCTGCATCGAAAGCTCGCGCGTCGGGGTCAGCACCAGCACGCGCGGGCCGTTGCCGTTGGCCGGATGCGGCACGGTCAGCAGCTGCAACGCAGGCAGCATGAAGGCGGCGGTCTTGCCGCTGCCGGTCTGCGACGACACCATCAGGTCGCGCCCGGCCAGTGCGACCGGGACGGCCTGCGCCTGCACGGCGGTGGGTTCAGTGTAGCCGGCAGCCACGACGGCTTCGAGAATGGGGGCAGCCAGGCCAAGTTCGGCGAAAGTCATGTTCTGTTTCCTCTGCGCCGCCATTCCGGTGGGGCGCCAACGCTTGCGATGGGCAGAAGGGCTTGCCGTCCGAAAACGGAAACGGCAACTCTGTCGCGCAAACGTAACGCAGCAGTCGGCAGGCCCGAGACACCGGCACCAACCGAATCGCAATCCATCAGGTAAACCTGGGGAAACGCTGCGGGAAGATGCGTCCAGCGCCGTCAGGCGTCGGATCGACCTTCCGGAGAGGTCAGGGACGATGAGCAAACAACGGATTCCGCGGCCGGTTTCAGGACACAAGGCTTTGTGCACTGCACCCTGCCCGTCGCGGAAGCCGGAAGATACGCGACATCGGACGAAACGCCAAGCGGAACTTCAACGGAACTTCGCACGGGAGAGCGATCGGCGGGAAGCCGGCGCTCAAGAAAAGGATCCTGCCGGCCGCTATTTCGACAGCGCCAGTGGATTGCGGCCCGCCGCGCCTTCCCCTGTGCATGGCCCGGTTTCCCCGGCCCTCGAAACGTCGTACCTGAAGCGTGCCCGAACGATGCGTGAAGATTTTCCCAGGAAGATCGGCAAATACCCGATCCTGCGCGAGCTGGGGCGGGGCGCGACCAGCAGCGTGTTCCTGGCCACCGATCCGTTCGGCAACCGCGAGGTCGCGATCAAGCTGTTCACGCGCAGCGGTGCCGGCGATGAGCGCCTGGCGCGGCGCTTCCGGAACATGTACCTGAACGAGGCAACGCTGGTCGGCAAGCTGTCGCACCCCTACATCACGACCATCTTCGATGCGGTCGACGACGAGGAGGCCAGCTATATCGTGATGGAGTACGTGCCCGGCGGCACGCTCGAATACCACACCAGCGTCGCGCGTCTGCTGGAGGTCGACCAGGTGGTCGAGATCGTGTTCAAGTGCGCGCAGGCGCTGTTCTTCGCGCAGCAGCGCGGCGTGATCCACCGCGACGTCAAGCCGGCAAACATCCTCGGCACGGCGCAGACCCTGTTCAAGGTGAGCGACTTCGGTTCGGCGCTGTCGATGACGGCCGAGCAGACACAGATCAACGGCATCGGTTCACCGGCCTACATGTCGCCCGAGCAGGTGCGCGACGAGCCGCTGACCCACCAGACCGATATCTATTCGCTCGGCGTGGTGCTGTACCAGTTGCTGACCGGGAAGCTGCCGTTCACTGCCGGCAGCCATGCGAGCCTCATCTACCAGACCCTCAACATCGATGCGATCAAGCCCTCGGCTGCGCGAGAGGGGCTGCCCCCCGACCTCGACCACATCACGATGCGCGCGATGGCCAAGGACCGCACGCGCCGCTACTCGAGCTGGCAGGAGTTCGCCGACGACCTGTCGCGGGTGATCGGCTCGATGTCGCTGCCCCAGAGCGACCTGAACGATGCCGCGAAGTTCGCTGCCATCAGGGGGCTCAACTTCTTCCGCGACTTCGCCGAAGTCGAGATCTGGGAGGCGTTGCGGGTCACCCGCTGGTGGCGGGCCCTCCCGTCCACGGTGATCATCAGGGAGGGTGAGCAGGGCGACAGCTTCTTCATCCTCGCCGAAGGACAGGTCCGGGTGTCGCGCGACAGCACCACGCTGAACATCCTGAAGCCGGGCGACTGCTTCGGCGAGATGCTCTATTTCAGTGCGCCGGTCGCGCGGCGCACCACCTCGATCACGGCGATCGAGCCGTCGCTGGTCATCGAGATCAAGGCGGCCTCGCTCAATACCGCGAGCGATGCGCTGCAGGTCAAGGTCAACCAGGCTTTCCTGCGCATCCTGCTGGACCGGCTGACGCTGGCCAACGCCCGGCTCGCCGCTGCCTGATCCGGCGACAGCCCGGTTCGCCGTCCCCCGGCAATGGCTACTGGATCTTCATCACCACGTGGTCGCGGTAGCCGGCGCGCGTCTTCAGGCGGCTGTACCAGGCTTCAAGTGCCGGCAGCGGCGGGCGCTCGAAATCCATGTTCAGGAACCGGTGCGCGGCGCACCCGAGCGGGATGTCTGCCATGGTGAACGTGTCCCCGGTGATGAAGGCGCGGCCATCGAGGTGGCCATCGAGCAGCCGGAAGTACTGGATGCTCTGGGCGAGCGCCGCCTCGACGGCCTTCGCGTCGCGTTTCTCGGGTGCAACCCGGTACAGGTTGAAGAAAGCGATGCGCAGCGACGTGCCCCAGGCGCTGGTGGAGTGCCATTCCATCCAGCGGTCGGCGTCGGCGCGCGCCTGCGGCGATGAAGGGCAGAGCGTTCCCATGCCGTGCTTCTCCGCCAGGTAGCGCACGATCGCGTTCGATTCCCAGAGCACGAACCCGTCGTCGTCGATCGTCGGCACCAGTCCGTTGGGATTCATGGTGCGATACCAGTCTTCGGTGTTGCGCCCGAACTCTAGCCCGGCATCGATGCGCTCGTACGGCGTTCCGGTCTCGGCAAGGCACCAGAGCACCTTCTGTACATTGATCGACGTGATCCGTCCCCACACTTTCAGCATCTTTCCAGCCTCCTCAGGATGATGTCTGCTGCAGTTGCCCGAGCGCTTCCTGCCGGGACATCCAGTCTGTCTCTGCCGCCTCCAGCTTCGCGGTCACCTCGGCGCTGCGTTGCAGTGCGATCGACAGTTCCGCCTGCCGGGATGGAAGGTATATCCCGGCATCGCCGAGCCGGGCGTCGAGCAGGCCCTTCTCTGCGGTCAGCCGTTCGATTTCCTGCTCGAGTTTCGCGATCTCGCGCTCGATCGGCTTGCGCTGGGCGCCGCCCTCCGGGCGCTTGTGCCGCTGCGTGCCGTGCGCTGGGCCGGGCTCGGGTTTCGATGCGACGACCGTGGGCGGCGGCGTGGCTGCAACGGCCGCTGCAGTCGCGGCGGGCGCGCCGGGCACGCCGGGGGCCACTGCGCCCGGATCGCGTGGCGCGGACTTGTCCCGGGCGGCACCGCCGCTGCCCGACCCCTGGTTACGCCCCGCCGCACGGGTGCGCTGCTCGAGCCACTGGCGATAGTCGTCGAGATCGCCGTTGAACGGCTCGACCCTGCCATCGGCGACCAGGATGAATTCGTCCGCCGTCGAGCGCAGGAGGTGCCGATCGTGGGAGACGAGGATCAGCGTGCCGTCGAACTGCGCGAGCGCCATGGTCAGCGACTCGCGCATCTCGAGGTCGAGGTGGTTGGTCGGTTCGTCCAGCAGCAGCAGGTTCGGCCGGCGGAACACGATCATCGCCAGCGCAAGGCGCGCTTTCTCCCCGCCCGAGAACGGTGCGATCTTCGACACCGCCATGTCGCCGCCGAAGTCGAAGCGGCCGAGGAAGGCGCGCAGCTCGCCTTCTTTCACCCGCGAGCCGATATCCCGCGCCAGCCGGGTGATATGGCCGATCGGCGTGTCGTCGGGCCGCAGCCGTTCGATCTCGTGCTGCGCGAAATAGCCGATCGCCAGGTTGCGGCCCAGCGTGAGCTCGCCACCCAGCGGCGCCAGTTCGCCGGCCAGCGTGCGCACCAGCGTCGTCTTGCCCTGGCCATTGGCACCGAGCACGCCGATGCGCTGCCCGGGGATCAGCGTCAGGCTCACGCTGCCCAGGATGACCGTCGGCGTGCCAGTGCCCGGCCGGCCGTCGCTGCCGCCGGCCGGATAGCCGCAGGCGACGTGGTCCATGTGGATCATCGGATTCGGGCTCTGGCCCGCATCGGCGAACTCGAACTGCACCGGGCTCGACGCATGCGCCGGTGCGACCAGGGTCATCCGTTCGAGTGCCTTGACCCGGCTCTGCGCCTGCCGCGCCTTGCTTGCCTTGGCCTTGAAACGTGCGATGAAGGACTCGAGGTGGGCGATGCGGGCCTGCTGCTTGACGAAGGCCGACTGCTGCACGGCCAGCTGGATCGCGCGCTCTTTCTCGAAGGTGGAATAGTTTCCGCCGTAGCGCTTGAGCTTGCCTTCGTCCAGGTGCAGCGTGACGTTGATCGCCGAGTCGAGGAAGTCGCGGTCGTGCGAGATGATCACCAGCGTGCCGGGATAGCGCGCGAGCCAGTCCTCGAGCCAGACGATCGCGTCGAGGTCGAGGTGGTTGGTTGGCTCATCGAGCAGCATCAGGTCGGCCGGCGACATCAGCGTCTGGGCGAGCGCCAGGCGCATCTTCCAGCCGCCGGAGAAGCTCGACACCGGGTTGTCCAGCTGCCCGGGCTTGAAGCCCAGGCCGAGCAGCAGCGACTCGGCCCGCGAGCGCGCGGTATAGGCGTCGTGGTCGGCCAGTCGGGCATGCAGTTCGCCGGCGGCATGGCCATCGTGCGCTTCCTCGGCCTTTTCGAGGTCGGCTTCGAGCTGGCGCAGTTCGCGGTCGCCGTCGATCACGAACTCGGTGGCGCCGCGCTCGCTGTGCGGTGCGTGCTGCGCCACGTGGGCAATGCGCCAGTGGGCCGGGATGAACACATCGCCGGCATCGGGCAGCAGTTCGCCGAGCAGCAGCGAGACGAGGGATGACTTGCCGCTGCCGTTGTCGCCGACCAGCCCGACGTGTTCGCCGGGCGCGATCTGGAGGGTGGCATCGGAGACGAGCAGCTTGGCGCCGCGGCGCAGCGCGAGGTTCTGGAAACGGATCATGCGCCGATTATCGCCCGCCGCGCGGGTAACATCGATGCCCGATCGAAACAACCGGCGTACTGCCTCGGGGCGGCACGCAGCAGGAGGCAACAATGGCGATACTCGTGACCGGGGGCAGCGGCTATGTCGGGCTCAACGTGGTCGATGCGCTGGCGCGTGCCGGGCGCGAGGTGGTCTCGTTCGACATGACACGGCCGCCGCCGGTGGCGGCTGCGCAGCTGTCGGCACTGCCCGGGCGGGTGCATCCGGTCGACGGCGACCTGCTCGATGCCGCGGCGCTCGAGCGCGCGTTCGAGGCCGCGCCGATCGAGGCGGTGATCCACACCGCGGCGGTCACCTCCGGTCCGGCGCGGGAATCGACCGAGCCGCAGCGGGTGTTCCAGGTCAACGTGCTGGGTACCATCGGCGTGCTGGAGGCGGCGCGGCGCGCGTCGGTGCGGCGGGTGGTGGTCACCAGTTCGGGCGCAGCCTACGGAGAGTCGCTGTACCGGCCCGGCCTGATGCAGGAAGATGCGACGCCGGTATTGCCCACGACGCTCTACGCGACGACCAAGTACGCGGCAGAGCGCACCGCGCGCCGGCTCGCCGAACTCTGGCAACTGGAGGTCGCGTGCGCGCGCCTGGGCACGCTGATCGGACCGTGGGAGCGCGACGGCGCTGCGCATGCGCATGGCGTGCGCGACAACTTCGGGCCGCATTCGCAACTCGTGCGCATGGCGGTGATGGGCGGCGAAGCAGTGCTGCCGCCCGAGGAGTGCACGCGCGACTGGGTGTACGCCCCGGATGTCGGCCGCGCGCTGGTGCTGCTGGCCGATGCGCCGACGCTGCCGCATGGCATCTACAACCTGAGCGCCGGCATCGACTGGACCGGCGACATCGCCGCCTGGTGCGCGGTGCTGGCCGCCCGTTTCCCCGGCTTCCGACATCGGATCGCGCGCGCCGGCGAAACGCCGAACGTGCACTACACCGACCGGGCCCGCAGCCCGATGGCGGTGGACCGGTTCGAGGCGGACCACGCGTTCGTCGCCACCCGCGATCGCGCGACGATTCACCGCGGCTTCGCGGACTGGGCAGCGCGCGTCGGGCGCGCCTGGTACGCCTGCTGAGCGCCCGGCTGGCCATCCGCACGCGCTGGCACCCGGGATGGTCATCGCCTGCCGGAACGATTGCTCCATCATGCCGCCGAGCACGAGCGGCGCCACCAGAATCGTCAGTTTCCGGAATAAACGACCGATGACGCCGAATGCCAGGGCCAGGTAAAGCTCGAAGATGTTGCCGTTGACCGCGAAGATGCCGATCGCCGAGATCGAGACCACCATCGGCAGCAGCAACCCGATCGGGATGTAGAGCAGCCGCACGAACACGCCGACCAGCGGCAGGTTGAGCACCAGCAGCACGAGGTTGCCGATGTACATGCGGGCGATCAGCCCCCAGACCGAAAGGATGGTCGCGCCGGCACCGGCCCGCCCGCTGCGGGCTATGGCATAGCCGTCCAGCGCAGTCATCACCGACGAGGACTCGCTCGGCGTGTTGATCAGGATCGACGTGGTCGAGCCGCCGTACATCGCACCGTAGTAGGTCCCGCACAGCATGATCAGCGCCGAGGTGGGTTCGACGCCGTAGGTGAGCGGCAGCAGCAGGGCGATGGCCGCGGCCGGACCTCAGTTTCCGCACGCAAACGGCGTACCACGACAATCGTCCTGCGACCGGAGGCCTGCTCGCGGTCAGTCGCCGGGCATACGGTGGCTGGATACCGCCACGACCGGACCGTCGCGCTCGATCATGCCATCGCGCAACTCGATCACCCGGTCACAGCGGGCGGCCAGCCGCGGGTCGTGCGTGACGACGATGAACGCGCAGCCGCGTTCAAGGTTGAACCGGCGCAGCAGCGCGAAGGCCTCGTCGGCACTGTGCGTGTCCAGGTTTCCCGTCGGCTCGTCCGCAAGTACCAGGTCGGGGGCCAGCGCCAGCGCGCGGGCGATCGCGACCCGTTGCTGCATGCCGCCGGACAGTTCCCCGGGGCGCTTGTCGGCCGCCGCGGACAGGCCCACTGCCGCCAGCAGCTCGCGCGCACTGGCCCGCGTGGCCGGGGTGAACGCGCCATCGCGCATCAGCCCGGGCAGCATCACGTTCTCGAGCGCACTGAATTCGGGCAGCAGGTGGTGGAACTGGAACACGAAGCCGAGGGTGTCCAGGCGCGCGCGGGTACGTTCGTCGTCGCTGGCCGCACCGGTCGGCCTTCCCTTGAGCAGGTACTCGCCATCGCTCGGCCGGTCGAGCAGGCCGAGCAGGTTGAGCAGGGTGCTCTTGCCCGAGCCCGAGGGGCCGATCAGCGATGCGAACTCCCCGGGTGCGACCTGCAGGTCGATGCCGTGCAGGACCTCGGCCTCGTTGGGCAGGCCCTCGTTGAAGCGCTTGCGCACGCCCGACAGCGAGACGATCGGGGGCGCGGCCGGCCCGGTCGATGGCGCGCTCACATCCGTATCGCCTGCGCCGGGTCCAGGCGCGCTGCCCGGCGCGCGGGCAGGGCGGCCGAGACCACGCCCAGCACGACGGCACCAGCCATCGTGTAGAGGTAGAGCGGGAAATCGAGGCGTGCCTCGAACAGGCGCGCACCATCGGCCGAGGTGAGCACGCCGCTCATGAACACGCCCAGGGCATAGCCGATCGCGCAGCCCAGCAGCGCGCCGATCAGGCCGATGATCGCGCCCTGCACCAGGAACACGCGCAGCACGCGGCCGCGCGACGTGCCCATCGCCCGCAGGATGCCGATCTCCCGCGTCTTCTGCACCACCGCCACCATCAGCACGCTGGCCACGCCGATCGCGACCACCAGGCCGAAGGTGAAGCGGATCATGCGCGTCATCAGGGTCTGGTTCGACAGCGCGACCATCAGCTGCTGGTTGGTGCGCATCCAGCTCTCGACCAGGTGCGGGATGCTCAGCGAGAGCTGCGCGGCGACGCGCTGCGCATCCCACAGGTCGCCCACCGTGACCTCGATGCTGGTGACGCCCCCGGGCAGGGCATGCAGTGCCTGCGCGGTCGCCAGGCCGACGAACGCGTAGAGCTGGTTCAGGTTCTTCGCGCCCAGGTCGAAGATGCCGCGCACCCGGTAGCTGTCGCCGGCCGAGCTCGGCGTGGACAGGCGCACGGTGTCGCCGACGCCTACACCGAGGTCCTCGGCGAGCTCGCGCCCGAGCAGTACATCACCCGGATCGACCTGGACGGTGCCGGCGATCATCTTCCGGTCGAGCCGGGTGACCGCTGCATAGGGCCGGGCAACGATGCCGATGATGCTCAGCGACTTGTTGAAGTCGCCGCGCGCGACCAGGCCAGGGCCGGACACGAGCGGGGAGATGGCGATCACGTCGGGGTTCTCGCGCAGCCGCGCCAATGCCGCCTGCCACTGATCGATCGAGCGCAGGCGCTGGCCGCGCGGCTGGATGTCGGACAGCACGATCGGCGCGCTGGCGATCGCGGCACCCGGCGGGACAGTCGACTCGCCGGGGCGCAGCGGTCGGGCGAGTTCTTCCAGCGGCTTGATCGTCACATGCGGCTGCACCCCGAGCGTGCGCTGGACGATGTCGCGCTGGAGTTCGCCCAGGAACCCGGTGATGAACACGATGAAGGCGATGCCCAGCGCCGCACCGACGATGATCAGCGCCGTCTGCAGCCCGCCTTCGCGCAGGAACCTCCAGGCGACGATCCACTCGAAGCGCATCAGCGGGCAGCCTGCCTGTCGTTCACCGGGTGCGCACCCGCGCGCCGTCGGCCAGGCCACGCGTGAGCACCACCGTGTCGCCGGCATCCAGCCCGGAGAGCACCTCGACCCTTGCGCCACCGCGAATGCCGATCGTGACCGGCACTGCGACCAGCCGCCCTTCGTCGATGCGCTGCACGAAAGCGCGCCCGTCGGTCTCGCGCAGCGCCGAAGCCGGGATCACGCGGGCGCGGTCCTTGCGCGCAACTTCGATGTCGATCGACACGGTCATGTCGGCGCGCAGGTAGGGCGGTGGCGTGGCCACCCTGAATCGTCCCTCGACCGAACCCCGCGATGTATCGACGCCCGGGCTTATGTAATAGAGCACGGCCTCGAACCGCTCGTCGGGGAAGGCGTCGCTGGACGCGATCGCCTTGCTGCCCTCGCGCAGATAGGGCAGGTTCTTCTCGTCGATCTGCGCGGTGAGCCGGGTCTCGCCGCGCGAGGCAATCACCAGCAGGCGCCGCGCCGAGGTGACGATATCGCCCGGTTCCACGCTGCGCACCAGCACCGTCCCGGGCACCGACGCCCGGATCACGGTCTGCGCCAGCCTCGCCTCGGCCAGCTCGCGCGCGGCGGTTGCCTCGAGCAGCCGCAGCGTGGCATCGCGCGCGGCCACGCCGCCGCTGCCCTGCGCCCGCCGCTGGGTGCGCGCCGACTCGAGCTGGCTGCGGGCGATTGCCACCTGGCGCTCGACGTCGTCGAGGCGGGCATCGCTGATGAAGCCCTTGTCGCGCAGCGCGCGCTGGCGCTGGTAGTCCACTTCGGCGAAACGCAGCTGTGCCTCGGCCTGCGCCAGCGCGTCGGCCGATTGCGGCAGCGCCAGTTCGCCCACGCTGGCGATGCGGGTGCGCGCGGTGGATTCCGCAGCCTGCGCCTGGGTGACGCCGGCGCGCAGTTCCCGCGCGTCGAGTTCGATCAGCGGCTGGCCGGCTTCGACCGTCTCGCCCTCGGTCACCCGTACCTGCGCCACGCGTCCGGTGATCACCGAGCCGATCTCGATCCGGTTCGGCGCCTGTACGCGCCCGCTCACCACGATCGCATGCACGATCGGTGCGTCCTCGGCACGCGCCACCTCGACCGCCGGCCCGCGCCATTTCATCCAGCCGATGCCTGCGCCGGCGGCCACCAGCAGCAGCACGACCGTGGCACCGGTGCCCCAGCGAGCCCGGTTCATCGTGCCGCCTGCCTCACAGCAGTCGCGACAGGTCACGGGCGCCCAGCCCGGGCAACGCGAGGTCGCAGTCGCGCGCGAAGGTGATCACCTTGAACAGCTCGCCCATTTCGGCCGGCGAAAGCAGTCGCTGCGCAGCGGCCGCCTGAGGCAGGTAACGGCCCGGCTGGTCGGCCGGTGTGCGGCCAAGAAGCCCCGCGATGCCCGCATCCAGGAGGAAATGGGCTTGCGTGGTGTAGCCGGCAAGGCGGCCGCCAGCGCCGACGGCGGCCTCTGCCACTGCGGTGAAATCCACGTGGGCGGTGATGTCCTGCAACCCGGGCAGGAAGAACGGATCGGTGTGGGCATGCTGTCGATAGTGGCACATCAGCGTGCCCTGCCGCCGTTGCGGGTGGTAGAACTCGGCGCGGCCGAACCCGTAATCGATGAACAGGGCGATACCGCAAGCCAGCCGTTCCACCAGCGATGCCGCCAGTGCGGCAGCCGCCGGTGCAACTTCCGACAGGTAGCCCCCGGCGGCCGTCGGCACGCGCAGCTGCGAGATGGCGGCGAGCAGCCGGTCATCGTCGATCGGACGATCGACCCAGGCAAAGGCCGGGTCGGGCGCCTGGTCGCCAGCGTACGGGCCTGGCCTGGCCGCATCGGCTGCCGTGCCGGGTTGCATCGCCTCGGCCACCGCTGCACCGGGGCCGAGGCCGACACAGCGCTCGACCGGGCCCTGCGGCGTCCAGTGCACCAGGTGCACCGGTACCACGTCCAGCACCTCGTTGGCGATGATCGCACCGCGCACCGATGTCGGCAGCGCGTCGAGCCAGCGGATGCGTCCGAGCAGCGCCGGATGGCGTGCCGCGATTGCCTCGTGCTGGCGCGCGCGCAGCTCGCCGCTCAGTTCCAGGATCAGGTAGTGGGCGGGCAGCGCGTCCAGTTCCTGCAGCGCATCGAGCAGGTCGCAGGCAAGGCGGCCGGTGCCGGCGCCCAGTTCCAGCAGTTCGCAGCCGGGATCGCGCAGCACCGGGGCCAGGGTACGGGCCAGCGTGTGGCCGAACAGAGGGGTCAGTTCGGGCGCGGTGGTGAAGTCGCCGCTCCCCCCGAACTTGCGCGCACCGCCCGTGTAGTAGCCCAGCCCGGGTTCGTACAGCGCATGTTCCATGTACCGGGAGAAGTCGATCGCGCCCCCGGCGGCGGTGATTGCGCGATGGATGCGCGCGGTCAGGGCACGACTGGCGGCAAGGGCATCGGGGCCCGGATCGGGCAATGCCGAGAGCGGGCGGAGGGTGGATTGCATCGGCTGTGACGTCGGGGGTGCGCGCGGGGCGGTGGCAGCACGCCGGAGGACAGGGCTGCCCGGAGATCGTGGCCTGGCCGGACGCGAGGTAAGATGCGGATTGAACTACGGGAGCGTGCAGCGGTGCAAGGAAAGGTCGTGCTGATCACGGGCGGCGCCAAACGCGTGGGAGCGGCCATCTGCCGCAGCCTGCATGCAGCCGGTGCCAGCCTGATGGTTCACTATCGCAGTTCCACGAAGGAAGCGCATGCGCTGCAGGACGAGCTGAACGCGGCCCGGGCCGATTCCGTGGCGCTGGCCCGCGCCGACATCCTGAAGCCGTCCAGCCTGCCTTCCCTGGTCAACGACACGGTCGAGCGCTTCGGGAGGCTCGACGTGCTGATCAACAACGCGTCCAGTTTCTATCCGACGCCGGTGGGCGAGATCACGGAGCAGGCCTGGGACGACCTGATGGGCACCAACCTGAAGGCGCCGCTGTTCCTGTCCCAGGCCGCCGCGCCGCACCTGCGCCGGTCGCATGGCGTCATCGTCAACATCGTCGACATCCATGCCGAGCGGCCGCTGAAGAACTACCTTGTCTACAACGCTGCCAAGGGCGGGCTGGTGACGCTGACCCGTTCGCTGGCCCGCGAACTCGGGCCCGAGGTGCGGGTCAACGCGGTCGCGCCTGGCGCGATCATGTGGCCCGAGGATGGGGAATGGCAGGACGAAGTGTCGCGCCAGCGGATCATCAGTTCCAGCCTGCTCAAGCGGGTCGGCGAACCGGCAGACATCGCTCGTGCGGTGAACTTCCTCGTCAATGATGCGCCCTACATC
>JBILGF010000013.1:0-17701 GCA_044351195.1 Burkholderiales bacterium | reverse complement strand
CGGGGGCACCGATGAACCGCTTCGGGCTGGACACCGCCAGCGGCCGCATCTTCGCCGCACCACCGGCCTGCAACTGCCCCGCCACGGTGACCGGGGAGAGGAAGGAGAGCTGCACCTCGCCGGAGATCAGCGCGGTCAGCGCGGCGCCGGCGCTCTTGTACGGGATGTGCTCGAGCTCGATCCCCACGACCTTCCGGAACAGTTCGCCCGACAGGTGGCTGATCGACCCGTTGCCGGCCGAGCCGTACGCGATGGGCCCCTTCTGCTTCGCCCATGCGACCAGATCCTTGATGCTGGTGGCCGGCACCGACGTATGCACCACGACAGCCGTGACGCCCTGGGCGACCATCGAGATCGGCTGCAGGTCGCGCACCGGGTCGTAGGACAGCTTCGGGTACAGCGTGACCGCGCTCACCATCGGCCCGGCGTGGCCCATCACCAGCGTGTGCCCGTCGGGCGTCGCGCGCACGGCGACCTCGGTCGGGATGGTGCCGCCCGCGCCCGCCCGGTTGTCGACCACCACCGGCTGGCCCCATCGATCGCTCAGCTTCTGCCCGATCACCCGCGACAGGTAGTCGGCCGTGCTGCCGGTGCCCTGCCCCATGATGCGCAGCGGACGGGTGGGGAAATCCTTCGCGGCATCGGCCTGTGCATGCGCCGCGGGCGAGCTTGCAGCCAGGGTCGCAGCGACGATCACGAGCGCGCCTGCGGCTGAGTGCCGACCGAGTCGGCGGGACCTTCCGGTTATGCAATGACGTTCCATGCGATGTCTCCTCCGTTGTCGAATCGAACCGGTCGATGCGCATCCACGCATCGCCGGCCTCTGCGTTCGTCCGTACGTTCGTCCGTGCGTTCGATCGTCCGTTACCGCGCCGTCGCGCCCGATGTGCGGCGTTTCGCGTCGCGCCTCATCCGGCCACCACGGCGACGCCCTGGATTTCGATCAGCAGTCCGGGGCGTGCGAAATGCGACACGGTGATCAATGCGCTGGCGGGATACCTGCCGTCCGGGAAGCGCCTGCCACGCAGTGCCACGAACCTGTCGCCATTGCGCGGATCATTGATGAACACCGTCATCGTCACCATGTCGGCGAGGGTGCCGCCGGCGCGGCCGATGGTCGCGTCCAGCAGGTCGAAGATACGCTCGGCCTGTGCCTCGAACTTGCCCGAAAGGTCGTTGCCGTCGGCATCGGTGAGCGCCGTCTGGCCTGCGAGCCAGACGATACGGCCGCCTTCGGTGATCACGGCAGGCGAATAGGCCCGGCCTTTCTGGGCTTCGCCGGTGGGCAGGTGTTCCTTTTTCATGTCAGCATTCCCCTGGGGATGATCGCGTGGAAGGCCTGCGCGGCAGGTGCCGCGCGCGCCTTCGGCCTGAACGGGTGGTGGCGCAAGCTGCGGTCGCTCACGCCCTATCGTTTCGGAAGCCCGAGTTGCGCCGCCATCCAGTCGGCCGTCTGGGTACGATAGCGGTAGGCACGGTTGTTGACCACATGGTTTCCGTCCTCGACCATCAGCAGCTCGACCGGCCCGCCCGCCTCGCGCGCCACGCGCTCGGCGTCCTGCCACGGGATGATGCGGTCCTGCTTGCCGGCGACCAGGAACAACGGGCAGGTGATCCGCGAGGCCAGCCCTTCGAGCGACAGCGTGAGCGCGACCTTGCGGCCTTCTTCCGGCGTCGCACACTTGGCCCGTATCTGGAAGGCGCGCCGGGTGAGCTCCGGCAGGCCGTCCCAGTTCGCGCCCATGTTGTACGGGCCCGACAGCGCGATGCAGGCCTTCGCCCGCTTCTCGAACGCCGCGGCGCGCGGCGCGTAATAGCCGCCGAGCGATACACCCCATAGCGCGGCCCGGCCGGCGTCGATGTCGCTGCGTGTCTCGAGCCAGTCGAAAACCGCCTTTACCGGCACTTCATAGTCGCCACGGATCGGTAACTCGTATTCCGCCTCCCCCTGCCCGGGCCCGTCGAAAGCCAGTGTCGCGATGCCGCGCTCGAGGAAGGTTCGCTCATAGGCGTCCATCTCTTCCTTGCAGGAGTCGAGGCCCATGCACATGACCAGCACCGGCGGCCGCTCGCTGCCGGCCGGCTTGCGCAGCTCGCCCTTGAGCGTGCTGCCCATGAACGGGATCTCGACGCGTTCGCCCGGCGGATCGATCAGCGGCAGCGCCCGGGCACGCGAGGCCACTGCCTTCATGTGTGCCCATCTCATCTGCTCGAGGTCGTCGACGAACACGAACTTGGCGAAGTGATGGCAGACCGCGGCGCGAGAGAAATGCTCGCCGGCAGAGAGCCGGTGGCCGGCTGCGAGATCCGCTTCGCCGAGCTCGTCATGCACGTTGCCGCGCGCCACCCACGCCCTGCACCAGTCGCCCCAGGAGGCCAGGCCTCCGGTGACATCCTGGAAGTCAGTCAGCGGAATGCCATTGGCAATCAGGCGCGGCGCCCAGTGCGCGAGCGCGGATTGCAGTTGCGAATCGGCCATCGTGTCGTCTCTCCTGCCCGGCAAGTCCGGATACGCTGGAAGCTTCGGGATGCTAGCTGCCGCATCAACCAATCGTCAACCGGGATCTGCTTTGGTTCGAACGAATTGAACCCATTTTCAGCCGCCGATTGCGCTGCCATTTATCTAGGTGAAAACCCGAATGCGATGTTGCATTGCAGCACCGGAGGATGCAGGAATCGGTCCGGGTATTGAACCCATCCGGGCATTGGTTTACTTTGTCCGAACGATGGCTTCCCGGATCCACAACCGAACCTCGGTGCGCGAACTGCGCGCCTTCGTGCTCGTCCAGGCTGGCACCCCGGGCGCATCCGGGCGCAGGCTGCCTACCGAGCGCGCATTCGCCGAGCGCTTCGGACTGGCGCGCAACGCAGTGCGCCGCACGCTCGCCGACCTCGAAGCCGAAGGCCGCATCCGGCGCGAGGTCGGGCGCGGCACCTTCATCGCATCGGCTCCGGCAGCACCGTCCGGCGACGCCTCGCAGGCGAGCCGCGCCAGCCCCGGCGAACTGATGGACGCACGCCTGCGCATGGAACCGGCCGCCGTGGAACTGATCGTGGTCAACGCAACGGTCGCCGACTACGCGCGCATGGACCACTGCCTGGACCGCGCCGAGGCCGCGGTCACCCTCGGGGAGTTCGAGTTGTGGGACGCCGCCCTGCACCAGGCCCTCGCAGCGGCCACCCACAACGCGCTGATCGCCGGCATCTTCGATCTGTTCCATGCCGCACGCCAGCAGACCGAGTTCGGGAAGCTGCGCGACCGCATCGTCACCGAAGCGCTGCGGCTCGAGTACCAGCGCCAGCACCGTGCAATCGTCGCCGCACTGAAGGCGCGCGACGCGGCTTCCGCCCGCGCTGCCGTAGTTGCGCATCTCACCTGCGCGCATCGAAACCTGTTCGACGGGTGACCGCGGCCTGGCGCTGACCGCGGCACTGCCACGATTCAAGGCGTCCGGGGGGCTCCCGGCTGCTTCAGCGGATGCGCCCGTGCGAACGCCTCGAGCTGCATGCAATGGTCGACGATGCGGTTGCAGGCCGGAAAGGGCGAGGTATCGAACTTCGACAGCCTTGCCCCCGCCATGTGGGCGGCGAGGCAGATATCGGCGATGGTCGGTGACGGCCCCGCGCAGAAAGGCCCGGGCACCTCGGCCAGATGCTGCTCCAGCGCAGCCAGCGCCGTGAGGCTCCAGTGTTCAAGCCAGGCCATGCGCGAAGGCTCGTCGAGCGCGAGCACGTCGGACAGGTAGTTGCGTACCCGTGGCACCAGCAGCGGGTGCGCATCGCAGGCGGGGATCAGGGCCAGCGCACGCACATGGGCCCGCGCGCGCGGTGACGCCGGCAGCAGCGGCGGGTCGGGATAGACCTCTTCGAGGTACTCCAGGATCGCCAGCGACTGGGTCAGCGGCGCCTGCCCGTGCTCGACCAGCGCCGGCACGGCGGACATCGGGTTGATCGCCCGAAACGAGGGCTCATACTGGTCACCCGAGAAAATGTCGACCCGGTGCTCGCGGTAGTCGACCCCCTTCAGGTTGAGCGCGATGCGCACGCGGAAGGTGGCCAGGGAGCGCCAGAAGCCGTACAGATCGAGGGTCATCAGTGTCCTTCCTTCCAGTCGGGGAGTCGGCGCACGTTCACGTCGACCGACATCCCAAGGTAGTCATTCGCCGCACCGTACCAGGAACCGGCGAGCGGCACGGCCTGCGCCGGATGCCGGGCATACGCCACCCGGATGAGGCTCTGGCCGCGCGTGAGCCGGTTGGTCGGATCGTAGGCCACCCAGCCAGCGCCGGGAAGAAATGCGTTGAGCCAGGCATGCGTCGCCCCCGCACCATACACCGGCGCGGAAAAACCGCCGCCAGCCTGCGGATCGAGGGCCGGATCGTACAGATAGCCTGAAACGAAACGGCAGGCGATACCCAGCCGGCGCAACGCCTCGATCATCAGCCAGGCATAGTCGCGGCAGGTACCGCTGCGCAGCACCAGCGTCTCGAGCGGCGACTGCGTGCCTTCGGTATCGCGGGACTGGTAGGCAAAGTTGCGGCCGATGTCGTCCGTCATCTCGTCGAGCACCTCGCGCGTGTCGCGGCTGCGGTCGAGGAAACGCTTGGCCCAGGCTGCAACGACGCCCTCGGGATCCTCGGTATGCGGGCGCATGAAAGCCTGCAGGTCGAGCCATTCATCGGGCGAGTGCTGCAGCGGCAGGTGCATCGCACGCGGCTCGAGCGGCAGCTCGGCCTCGCGCAGGCCGACCTGCTCGATGGTGAACCGGCAGCGGAACAGGAGGTCGACACCCGGCTCTGGAAGCGTCACGAACGCCACCGAATTGGAGAATGTGTCCTGGATCCAGCGCACCGCATGCGGCAGCGAGACCTCGAGCGAATCGTCCAGCACCCGACTGTCGTGCGCGGCCCGCGGCCGGAACATCAGGCGGTGCTCGCCGAAGGTCACCGGGTTCGCGTACCGGTAGCGGGTGGTGTGCAGCACCTCGAAACGCATCGGCAGCCCCTGCCCGGCGCTTCGCCCGCTCATTCGATCACCGGCAGCAGCAGCCAGCCTTCATGGCCAGGCCCGGCATGGAGGGTGGTGCGGCCGGCGAACACCGCTCGCGGCCGGTCGCGCGGGTCGTCGTGCAGGAATGGCCCGCAGCCCTTCAGTTCATTGCGGAAATTGGACAACCGGGCGCCGGTGGAGGCCTGCCACTCGTAATCCCGACCGCGCACGGTCAGGGCGACCCGATGCCCCGCCGGTACCACGATCGAGGTCGGCCACAACTCGATGTCGAGCAGGACAGGCCTGCCCGGCGACAGGGGCTCCACGCGGTCGTGCGTGTGATAAGGACGCCACTCGGTGGACAGCAGCGGATCGAGCCGGCGCTGCGATGCGCGCAGCCAGCCCTGGGCGATCGGCGTATGCGGATCGATTGCCCCCATGAACACGACTTCGCGCAGGTCGGGCGTGAACACACGGAACACGACGAACAGGTCGGCATCGGTGGTGCTGGACGAAACCCAGAGCCGCACCGCGAGTGGGCCCGTGATCTCGGTATCGGAGGCGGCCGGCGGTGCAAGGAAGGTGACGCCGTCACCGCTGGCGTCGAAGCTGCAGGCCACTGCAGAAGCCGGTGGCTGCGGCCCGAGCGTTGCGGCAGCCGGGTCGACATGCAGCTTCGTCCAGCGGGTGCGCGCGATCGGCCACTCGGTTTCCGTGCGTTCGACGAAGCGGTCTGCATGGCGCACCTGCAGCAGCACCGGCGGGGCTCGGTCCTGACCGTTGTCGATCCCCTTCAGGAAATGATCGAAGAAGCGCAACTGCAACCGGCGGCCGTAGTCGGTGTAGAAGTGCGTCCAGTGCTCCAGCCCGTGCGCTTCGAGCCACTTGTGCCTGGAGGCGGCGCGCAGGAAGCCTTCGAAGTTGCCGCGTGGATGCAGGCCCTGCCCGCCCCAGTTTGCCGCAGACAGGAACGGCACGGTGACCTTGTCCCAGCGCGGTGACCGATCGCGATGCCAGTCGTCGTCGAGTGGATGGGCGAGGATGTCGTCGCCGAAACTGCAGCGGTTGGCTGCAAGCTGGGCATCCGACAGCGTCTCGTCCCCGCACACCAGCGCACCGGTGACCGCGCTGCGCGCGCCGCGCTCGCCCAGGCCATGCTGCACGGTCTTCACCTGCATGTCGTACCAGTTGGCCCAGAAGGTCGACAGGATGCCGCCGTGGTGGGTCATGTCGCGGTAGAAATCGGCTGCGCCCTCCCAGATGCACATCGCCGCCAGGTGCGGCGGCTGCAGCGAAGCCACATGCCACTGGTTGATGCCGAAGTAGGACACGCCGTTCAGCCCGACCTTGCCGTTCGACCAGGGCTGGACACCAGCCCACTCGATGCAGTCGTGGAAGTCGCGCGTCTCGCGCGGGGAGAACGGGTCGATGAAGCCCGGAGAGCGGCCGCAGCCGCGCGAGTCGACGCGCACGCACGCGTAGCCTTCGGGCACCCACTTCTCCGGATCGACCACCTCCCAGTTCTGGTAGCGGTTGCTCGAGCCGTGCGGCACGTCGGGGTGCTCGGCCACCATCCGCTGCCAGGCACTCGGGTAACCCGCCTGGAACGCGAGCCCCTTCGCGTACGGGCCATGGGTCAGCAGCACCGGCCAGCGGCCCTCGCCCAGCGGGCGGAACACGTCGGCGCGCAGCACGACGCCGTCGTCCATCGTGATCGGGACGTCGAACGCGCACAGCATGCCATCCCGGATGATCGGCTCGCCGCGGGCCGCCGCCGCGCCACCACCGGTCTGCGCCGACCCCGTGCGCTGTGTCATCGTGTCTTTCCCCTGCTGTCGGTGGTCACCTAAATTGACGCCGGGCGCAAGCGGTGTCAAGTTCACGGTCTTTCATCTCCGGAGGCTCCCCGTTGAAGATCGGAATCCTGGGTATCGGCCGCATGGGCGCGGCGATGACGACCCGCCTGCTCGGCCTCGGCCATGAAGTGTTCGTGTGGAACCGCTCGCCGGAAAAGGCGCAGGCCCTGGTGGCCACCGGCGCGAAAGTCTGCACGACCCCGCGTGCGCTGGCCGAGGCGAGCGAGGCCATCCTCAGCATCGTGGCCGACGCCAGGGCCGTCGAGGCCACCTACTTCGGTGCATCGGGCGCGGCCGTCGGCAGCCTGGCCGGCAAGCTGGTGATCGAGATGAGCACGCTGCGCCCGGAGACCCAGCGCAGCCTCGCCGAACGACTGAAGGCGACGGGCGCGGCAGTGATCGAATGCCCGGTCGGCGGCACTACCGGGCCCGCGCGCGACGGCAAGCTGCTGGGCTTCGTCGGCGGCAGCGCGGAAGACTTCGCGCGCGCCAAACCGCTGCTCGACCAGCTCTGCCGGCGGGTCGAGCACATCGGCCCGGCCGGGGCCGGGGCGAGCATGAAGCTCGCGATCAACCTGCCGCTTCTGGTCTACTGGCAGGCACTCGGCGAGGCGCTCGCGCTGATCAAGCCGCTGGGCCTGGAACCGGCGCGCATCATGGACATCCTCGCCGATACCTCCGGCGGGCCGAACGTGCTCAAGGTGCGCGGCGGCATGATTGCGAAGGCGCTCGAAGGCGGGGACACTGGTGCGGTCACCTTCGATGTCGACCTGATCCGCAAGGACCTGCAGACGATGATCGACGAAGCCGCCTCTCTGGGCACGACACTGCCGGTCACCCAGCGCGCGCTCGACATGTTCGACGAGGCCTCCAGGGAAGGCATGGGTGGTGCCGATGCGGTGGCCCTGCCGGTGCGCTGGATGAAGCGCTCGGGATGACACCGGCGCGGCTGCCGGCCGCGCTGCGCACAACGACAGCCCGCGACGGGCAACGAGGAGGATGGCGATGCTGATCGTCGATTCGCAGGTACACATCTGGGGCGCCGACACGCCGGAACGCCCCTGGCCGAAGCGCGCCGAGGCACAGCGGCCGATCCCGCTGGACCACACCGACCTGCTGCGCGAGATGGATGAGGCGGGCGTCGATCGCGTGGTGATCGTGCCGCCGTCCTGGGAGGGCGACCGCAACGACCTGGCGATCGCCGCCCACCTCGCGCACCCCACCCGGTTCGCGACGATGGGCCGCATCGACCCCCAGGACCCGGCCGCACGCGGCACGCTCGCCGCGTGGCACAGCCAGCCCGGCATGCTCGGCCTGCGTTTCACCTTCCACCTGCCGATGCTCGAGGCCCTGCTCACCGAGGGCCACATGGACTGGGTCTGGGGCGAGGCCGAGAAGGCAGGCGTGCCGATCTACGTGCTGGTGCCGCACCGGCTGGTACCGGAGATCGACCAGGTCGCGGCACGCTATCCGGGCCTGCGGCTGGTGATGGACCACTTCGGCCTGAACAGCAAGCAGCGCGATGCCGAGGCGTTCGCCGACTTCGACAAGCTGCTGGCGATCGCGAAACGGCCCAACGTCGCCGCGAAGGCCAGCGCGCTGCCCTGCTACACGAACGACAGCTATCCGTACCGCTCGGTGCACGGCTACCTGCAGCGGGCCTACGATGCGTTCGGACCGAAGCGCCTGTTCTGGGGCACCGACCTGTCGCGCTCGCCGATCGCGTACCGGCAGCATGTGACGATGTTCATCGACGAGATCCCCTGGCTGTCGGCATCGGACAAGGAATGGATCATGGGCCGCGGCGTCTGCGAATGGATCGGCTGGCCAATGCCCTGAGGGCCCGAAGCGATCAGGGCCTGCTGTCGAGGAACCGGTACCAGTAGAACAGGGCGCGCTGCGGGATGCGCATCAGGCGATGCAGCGGAAAGGGCCGTACCGGATGCCCGGCGGCCTCGATCACCGGCTCGGCCGCGTCGCCGGCGATCCGTGCCGCGATAAGCCGGCCGGCGTAGAGCGACAGCGACACGCCACTGCCCTGGTAGCCCACTGCGTAATGAACGGTCGCATCGTCTGCCGCGCAGCGGATGCGCGGCAGGAAGTCGCGCGTGAACGCGACCCATCCATGCCAGTCGTGTTCGATGCCGATGCCGTCGAGCGACGGATACTTGGCGATCAGTTCCCGGTACAGGTAGTCGCGGTGGCTCGCCGTTCGGCCCGGGGTGTCGGCGATCAGCCCGCGCCCTCCGAACAGGATGCGCCGGTCGGGAAGCCGCCGCCAGTAGAACATCAGCTTGCGTGCGTCGGTCAGCACATGACCGGTGACGAAGTTCGAACTCGCCACCTCGGCATCGGTCATCGGCCGGGTCACGATGATGTGCGAGAGGATGGGCATCATCGCGGCGTTCAGGTCGCGGTGCAGCCCGGGCGGCGTGTAGCCGTTGGTACCGATCACGACCTGCGCGGCGCGCACCGTCCCGTGGGGCGTCGACAGCACATGGGTCGCGCCGTCCTTGCGCCAGCCGGTGACCGGGCTCGAGGCGTGCACCACCGCGCCGGCGGCACGCGCCATGCGCAGCACGCCGGCGGCGAGCTTGAGCGGATGCAGCGCCAGCGCATCCGGTATGCGCAGCGCGCCGAACGACTGCGCGCCGCCCAGGTGGTCGCGCTGCAGGGTCCGGGCATCGATGAACTCGGCCGGATAGTCGAGTTCGCGCTGCATCAGCCGGGCCTCAGCCGCCAGCGCCGCGGCGCGGCCCGGCTTCGGCGCAACCTTCAGGTAGCCCGCCTCGGACGCATCGCAATCGATGCCACCCTCGCGGATCATCTGCCGGACGTTGTCGAGCGAGGCCTTCGTATGCCCGAACAGCACCTTCGCCCCGGGCAGGCCGAAGCGCGACACCATGTCGCTGAACGACAGGCGTCCGAATGCCATTCGCGCGAAGCCGCCGTTGCGCCCGCTGCAGCCCCAGCCGGGACAGTTCGCCTCCAGCACGGTGACGCGGTGGCCGCGCCGCGCGAGGTGCAATGCAGTCGACAGCCCCGTGTAGCCGCCGCCGATCACCGCGACCTCGGTATCCAGCGCCGCGGGTGCCGGCCCATCGTCGGCCGGCAGCGGACCGGCGGTGTCGAGCCAGTACGACGCGGGATGCGCCAGGCCGGTGCCCGGGCCGTCGGCGAAGATCGGATCGTACGGGGTCATCGTCGCTCGCCGGAGCGTGGCCGCGAGGCGCGTCCCCCGGGCGCCCCGTACTTCACGTGGGTCACGGCAGGCGACCTGCCGCGCGCCGCGCCTGGTACGTCATGCAGTGCGTATAGGCGACGGTGTGCAGCGTGTCGTCCAGCCCGAATGCCCGGCAGCGCTCGAGCATGAAACCGAGGATGTGCTCGGCTTCGATCGGCCCGCCGCGCTCGATGTCGCGCGCCATCGATGCACTGTAGGCCGCATCGCGGTTGCCGAACAGCGCCCGGAACTCGTCGATGAACCCCTGCTTCGGCGCGCAGCCGGCACGCGTCGCGATCTCGATGTTCAGGTCGAAGAACGCATTGAGCAGCCGCGTGCCATCGGGCGTGCGGGCGATCTCGCCCACGCTGCCGCGCATCAGGCAGGTCATGCCGGCCACGGTGGACAGGTGGACCAGCTTGATCCAGAGATCGTGGCGGATGTCAGACGAGACGGTGGCAACGACCGAGGTACGGTCGAACAGGGCCTTCAGTTGCGCGACGCGTTCGGATGCGTGTCCGTCGAGTTCGCCGAACGTGATGTAGCGCCAGTCGTTCAGGTGCTTCACCACGCCCTCCGGGCTCAGCGTGGCCTGGACCTTCGCCAGCCCGCCGATCACCCGCTGCGCGCCGAACTCGGCCACCAGTCGGTCGACATGCGCATAGCCATTGAGCAGCGGCAGTATCGCGGTGCCCGGTCCGATCGCCGGGCGCACCGCCTCGATGGCCGCATCGAGGTCGTAGGCCTTGCTGGTGAGCAGCACGAGGTCGAAGGCCTTCGTGGGGTCGGCCGCGGTGACCGCATCGACCTTCAGCCGTGCATCGCCGCAGGCGGGGCTTTCGATCACCAGCCCATCGCGCGCGAGCTGCGCCAGCCGGCGCTCGCGCACCAGGAAGGTGACATCGGCGCCCGCCTCGACCAGCCGCCCGCCATAGTAGCCGCCGGTCGCGCCGGCCCCCAGTACGAATATCTTCACGCGTTCTCGCTCCATGCTTGCGTATGTTGGCGCGGCATGATCAGCCGCCGTCGACCACGAGTTCGCGGCGAACGCCGCGAACGTCCATCTCATACTCGAGGTCCACCACCGGCGGACGGACCCAGTGCCAGGTCAGCCCGGCGCGCATGGCGCCGCGGCGCGCGAGTTCCGTGGCCAGGAACGGGTGCGGGTCGTGGATCGTGTAGAGCTGGGCGCCCGTGATGTCCGGCCAGGCGAAGCCGAGCGCAGCCATGCGGCGCTCCATCTCGCCCAGCACCCAGCGCGCCTTGTCGACGATCGCCTCGGGCGAGGTCTCGCCACGGCGCACGATATGGTTCTCGTAGTGCCCCTTGCCTTCGGGCGCCTCGGCGCTTCCGGCAACGACGAAACTCGGCGCCGCGTCGGACGAGGGCACCGTGTACGAGAAGGCGAACAGGCTGGGCACCGGCGGCTTGTCGAGTTCCGGGCACACGTTGCTGCGCGCGACCGGGTTGACACCGTCGCGGATCAGTCCCCAGCGTTCGAGCGTGCCGACATAGTCGCGGTTGAACGAGACGAAGCCCTCTTCGGTGAACGGTGCTGGCGAGCGCAGCTCGCACTGGCAGAGTGCCGAGGGCGGGCGGCCGACCGAAGCCAGGTGACGTTCGATCGCCGCGAAGCCTGCGGCCAGCGGCATCGGCCTCAGGAATCGCGCGCGCACGATCTCGAAGCCAGGTTCTGCGGCAACCCCTGCCGAGTACTGGAACGGACCGGGGACGAATCGATACCCCCCGGGTGTGAACTGCGGCAACGACGCTGGCACCGGCGTTTCTCCCTTGCGCACGAAACTCGGATGGTAGCCGTTGCGCACCCTGTCGACCACGCATCGGCCGTGCAACGGTCGGCAATACGCTGCCGTCCGCCTCAGCCTTCGCGGCGACGAATCGTGAACAGCAGGTAGCGCTTCTCGCGCCGGAACACGTCCGGGTCGAGCGTATCGAGGCGCACGCCGTCGAGCTTCGCCTGCAGCGTGTCGCGAAACAGGTAGCCGAGCAGCCGCTGCTTCAGGAACAGCTTGTCCGATCCGAAGCGTGCCATCGGCAGCGCGAAGCGGGTCGCCAGCAACCGGCCGTAGGCGAGGCTGGGCACGCAATTCTCGGTGACATCCACCCGCTCGGTGATCTCGAGACCATGGCGCTCGAGCGCCGCCTCGAAGTCGGACAGCACATGGCCCGAGCGGTTCTTCGCGCCCGGCTGCAGGCGGTAGTAGTCGATGACGATCCAGCGCCCGCCCGGGGCCAGCAGCGCCTTGACCTGCGCCAGCCCCTGGTCGAGGTCGATGTACTGGAACGACTCGGCGTTGATCACCGCGTCGAACTTCGGGTCGATGGCCTCGGCATCGACCTGCTCGAACGGGCTTTCGATCAGCGGGATGTGCGGCCAGCCGGCCCGGATGTGCTGCGCATGCGCCCGGTTCGGCGTGACGCCGGTCGGCTTCGCGCCGGCGCGGTCGAGCCGGTTCAGCAGCCCGCCCATGCCGCAGCCGACGTCGAGCACGCGCTCGCCGGGCTTCACCCGTTCGACCAGCAGCGATGCGTAGTCGTCCATTGCACGGCTGACATCGGCCAGGCTGATCTCGTCTGCCGAGGCCGGGATGTCGCGGAAGTAGCCGTAGTGCAGGAAGTTGTTGCCGAAGATCGCGCCGTACAGTTGCAGTTCGAGGTCTTCGGCCGGGTCCCAGACCGAACGATCGGCACGATGCTCGCGCAGGTAACGCAGCAGCGCCGGCAGGTTGAGCAACCGGCCGACGACACGCGCGATCATGGCGCGCTCCGCTGGCCGGATGCGCGCCGGGATGCCGGCAGCTGCGCCGGCATCAGACCAGGGCTTTCGCGATCTGGTCCTTCGTCAGCGGCAGGTCGCGCACGCGCACGCCGATCGCATGCGCCAGCGCATTGGCGATCGCCGCACCGGTCGGGCCCTGCGCCGCCTCGCCTGCGCCGAGCGACTTCTGGTCGGGCCGGTCGATCAGCACCACGTCGACCTCCGGCACTTCGTCGAAACGCAGGATCGGGTAGTCGTCCCAGGTCATGCAGCGCACGCCGGACGGGTCGAACGGCACCGCCTCCTTGAGCGTCCACGACACCGCCTGGATCACGCCGCCTTCGGTCTGGTTGATGATGCCGTCCGGGTTGATCGCAAGCCCCGCCTCGACCGCGGCCACGCAGCGGGTCACGCGCAGCTCTTCCTCGAGCGACACCTCGGCCACCACCGCACAGTAGGACTGCTTGTTCTTGTACTGTGCGAACGCGATGCCCATGCCGGTCGTGCCGTCGGAGGCCTTGCGCGACTTCCAGTTCGCACGATCGGCCGCCGCCTCGATCACCGCGCGGGCGCGCGGGTCTTTCATGTGGCGCAGCCGGTACTCGACCGGATCGACGCCGGCCGCCTCGGCCAGTTCGTCCATGAAGGTCTCGATCGCGAACACGTTGGCGAACGCGCCGAGCGAACGCAGCGCCGACACGCGCACCGGCATCTCGGTGATGAAGTGGTGGATCACCTTCGAATTGGGCAGGTCGTACAGCGGCACCGCGTTGCGGTCGCTGCCGCCGCCACCGGCCAGCGGGATCATCCGCGGCGGCGGCTTGGGCAGCGGATCGGCCAGGTGCCAGCCGGCCATCAGCCAGGTGCCCTCGGGCTGGCGGCCCGGTCGCGTGCTCTGCGTGTTGCTCCAGAGCTCATGGGTCCAGTCGACGATGTTGCCACCGGCGTCGAGCGAGGCGGTGACCTCGACGCTCATCGCCGGGCCGAAGGGCTCCCACTGGAACTCGTCCTCGCGCGACCACTGCAGCTTGACCGGACGCTCCGGCACCGCGCGCGCGACCAGGGCCGCGTCGAGTGCGGCATCATCTGCGCCGTTGTGGCCGTAGCAGCCTGCGCCTTCAGCATGGTGCACGGTGATGTCCGCCTCGGGCAAGCGCAGCGACTTGGACAGGTCGACGCGCAGCGGGAAGATGCCCTGGCTGTGCGTCCAGATCTCGGGCTTGCCGTCGTTCCAGACCGCCACCGCGCAGGACGGGCCGATCGAGGCATGGGCGATGTACGGCTTGGTGAACGCCGCCTTCATCGTCTTCGACGCCTTCGCCTTCGCAGCATCGTCGGTCTTCTCGTGCACCACGTGCACCGTCTTGGGCAGCGTCTTCAGGTGGTCGTACACCGCGCCTTGCGCCGGCAGATTGGTACGGTCGTCCCATTTCGCGCGGTTGCGCAGGGCGCGCGCGGCACGGATCGCCTGCTCTTCGCGCTCGCAGATCACCGCCAGGAAACTGCCGTCGCGCACCATCTCGACCAGACCCGGCATCGCACGCAGGCCGGCCTCGTCGTCGACCGACAGCAGGCGCGCCTCGTAGCTCGGCGGACGCACCACGCGGCCGTGCAGCATGCCCGGCAGCACCATGTCGTGCACATAGCTGGGTACGCCGGTCACCTTGGCCGGGATGTCCAGCCGCGGCACGTCGGTACCGATCAGGCGGAAGTCTTCGGTGGCCTTGATCGGGAACTCGGCGGTGGCTGCACGATGGAACATGCCCGGCTCGAGCAGGTCCCAGTAGGTGATGCTGGCGGTGCCGTCTGCGGTGCCGATCACGCCGTCGTCCACGGCCAGGCGCTCGGCACTCACGCCGAGCTGCTGTGCCGCCTTCTGCAGCAGCGTGCCGCGGATCTCAGCGCAGACGTAGCGGATCGCGATGCCGCTGTGCTCGATCGACAGGCTGCTGGAGGTCATTTCTTCGTTCGGCGAGGTATCGGTGCCGGCCGGGCGCATGACGATGCGCGACAGCGAGACGTCGAGTTCATCGGCGGCGATCTGCGCCAGCGCGGTCGAGATGCCCTGGCCGATGTCCACCTTTCCGGGCGACACGGTGACGGAATGGGCGGCCGACCCGGCGCTGCCGGGCACGAGCCGCACCCACTGGTCGAGGATCGGGTTGACCGACAGGCTGCCCGGCAGCGAGGAGGAATCGTTGGTACGCGACATCGTTCGTGACCTCTCGGGGGTTCAGGCGGACATCGCCGCAGCGGCGCGTTCGACGGCGCGGATGATCCGCGCATGGGTACCGCATCGGCACAGGTTGTCGCGCAATGCAGTCGCGATCTCGGCGCGCGTGGGCCTGGGGTTGCTGTCGAGCAGCGCCTTGGCGCTCATCACGATGCCGGTCACGCAGTAGCCGCACTGCGCTGCCTGTTCATCGATGAAAGCCTGCTGCAGCGGATGCGGCGTCTCGGCCGTACCCAGGCCTTCGATCGTGGTGATCGCCTTGCCGGCGAAATCGGATACCGGGACGTTGCACGATTGGACCGCCTTGCCGTCCACCAGCACCGTGCAGGCACCGCACTGGCCCTGGCCGCAGCCGTAGCGCGCCCCCTTCAGCGACAGGTCGTTGCGCAGTATGTACAGCAACGGGGTTTCCGGGTCGCACTGTACCGCGTGCGAGCCGCCGTTGACGGTGAGCGTCAGCGTCTTGTCGGTCATGTCGGTTCCATCCGTAGGTGAAGCGGTCGTGGCGCTGTGGCGAAGGGACCGGATGCGCTCAGGCGCGGCCGGCCAGCTGCAGCAATTGTCGGTAAAGCGGGTCGGGGATGTCGACCCCCTCGGCCGCTGCGCGCGCACGCGCGGCATGGCGGCGGTCGCCGGGCAGGCGCACACCCGGGTCGGCGAGCATCGCGGCGATCAGCGCCTCGACCCGCTCGAAGTAGACCGCGCTGCCCGCCGTCGAACCCGGATCGATCGCGATCAGCGTATGCCCGATGCGCGGCTTGTTTCCCGGCTCGAAGTAGGAGTCGTTCTCGAATGCGAGCGCCGCGCCGGTCAGGCCGCAGCAGAGCAGCTCGACCATCATCGCCAGCATCGCACCCTTGGCACCACCGATGGCGAACAGGCTGCCGGTGAGCGCGGCTTTCGCATCGGTGGTCGGGTTGCCGTCCTTGTCGACCGCCCAGCCCTCGGGAATCGGGCGGCCTTCCTTCGCCGCGATCATGATCTTGCCGCGGGTCACCTCGGTCAGCGACAGGTCGATCAACACTGGCGGGTTCGACGCGCGCGGGAAGGCCGCCGCGATCGGATTGGTGCCGAACACCGGGCGGCGGCCGCCCCAGGCATTGATCGCGCCGGGGGAGTTGGTCAGCGCGAGGCCGATCATGCCGGCGGCTGCGATCGGTTCGAGATGGTAGACGGCCGCGCCGTAATGGTGGCTGTTGGTCAGAGCGACCAGCGAGATGCCGTGGATCTTCGCCCGGGCCAGCGCCTCGGCGACAGCCAGCTCGCAGCCCTGGTAGGCAAGTCCGCCGCCCACGTCGATCAGGCAGCTGCCACCGCGCTCGTGCACGATGGCGGGCAGCGCGTTGCCATCGACCCGCGCCGTCGCCAGGTGATCGACATACAGCGGAATGCGCGATACGCCATGGGTCGCGAGGTCGTCGCGGTCGGCAGCGACCAGTGCCCGCGCGGTCGCCGCCGCCTGGTCCGGCGCCGCACCGGCCTTCAGCAGCGTGGCGGTGGCCAGTCCGGTCAGTTCATCGAGTGCGATACGGGGCATCGGGGGTCCAGTACGGAAGGGTGTCGGGCGCGCAGAGCGCCGAGTGTAATGGCTCGACAGGGGAATTGCAGGGTGCCCATGCTAGACTCGCGGGTTTTTGCCGGTGCAACCAGCACCGCCGTCGTGCGACGACTTCGGTAACCGCAGGGCAGCTGCAGCCCCGGCCGCACGACACTCCGACCCCGCCACGAGCGGTGCGGATCTCCCGCTCACCGAACGGACGCCATCCCACATGTCCCGCGCGCTCAGAAACATAGCAATCATCGCCCACGTCGACCATGGCAAGACCACGCTGGTCGACAAGATGCTCCGCCAGTCGGGCACCTTCGCCGCACACGAAAAAGTGACCGAACGGGTCATGGATTCGAATGACCTCGAGAAGGAACGGGGCATCACCATCCTGGCGAAGAACTGCGCGCTCGACTTCGACGGCGTGCACATCAACATCGTCGACACTCCAGGCCACGCCGACTTCGGCGGCGAGGTCGAACGCGTGCTCGGCATGGTCGACGGCGTGCTGCTGCTGGTCGATGCGGTCGAGGGCCCGATGCCGCAGACGCGCTTCGTGACCAAGAAGGCGCTGGCGCTCGGGCTGAAGCCGATCGTCGTGGTCAACAAGGTCGACCGCGATGGCGCCCGCCCCGACTGGGTGGTCGACCATACCTTCGACCTGTTCGACAAGCTCGGCGCCACCGAAGAGCAGCTCGACTTCCCGGTGGTCTATGCCTCCGCACTCCAGGGCTGGGCGACACTCGACTGGAAGAACCCGGGCAAGGACCTGCGTCCGCTGCTGCAGACCGTGCTCGAGCGCGTACCGGCGCCGCCGATGGAAGATACCGACGGGCCCTTGCAGCTGCAGATCAGCGCGCTCGACTACTCGAGCTACGTCGGCCGCATCGGCGTCGGCCGCATCAACCGCGGCAAGCTGCGCCCGGCGATGGACGTGGCAGTGCTGTACGGCGACACCGCCCAGCGCAAGGCACGCATCAACCAGGTACTCGGCTTCCAGGGGCTCGAGCGGGTACCGATGACCGAAGCCATGGCCGGCGACATCGTTCTGGTCTCGGGCATCGAGGAACTGGCC
>JBILGF010000217.1:0-5971 GCA_044351195.1 Burkholderiales bacterium | reverse complement strand
GCGCGCGACGAACCGGTCGCCGAAGCGGGCGAGGAGGCGTTCCACCCGGTCAAGCGCCACCAGGTCGGTGCCGATGCCATAGATCATGTGCCCTCCCTTCCCGTCGTGCCGACGCCCAGCGCCTCGACATAGGCGCGCACTGCTGCCGCAAGCCCCCGGTCGAGCGCATCGCCGACCAGTGCATGCCCGATCGACACCTCTTCGATCGGTGCCGCCGCGGCCACGAATGGTCCGACGTTGGCAAGGTTGAGGTCGTGTCCGGCGTTGACGCCCAGCCCTGCCGCCCGGGCCGCCTGCGCCGCCTCGACATAGCGGGCGAGGATCGCGGCATCGTCCGGCCGCCGCGCATAGGCCTCGGTGTACAGCTCCACGCGGTCGGCACCGAGTTCGCGCGCCAGATGCATGGCCTCAGGCAGCGGGTCCATGAACAGGCTGACCCGGATGCCCGCATCCTTCAGTACGCGGATCAGCGGCTCGAGTTCCCTCGACTGTTCCGGCAGGCGCCAGCCGAAGCTTGAAGTCAGTGCACCGGCTTCATCGGGCACCAGGGTGCACTGGTCGGGTACGGTCTCGAGCGCGATCGGCATCAGGTTGTGGAACGGATTGCCCTCTATGTTGAACTCCACGCCCGGGTAGCCTGCCAGCAGGCGGGCAAGGTCGGACACGTCGCCCGGGCGGATGTGTCGCCCGTCCGGGCGCGGATGCACGGTGATGCCTGCGGCACCTGCAGCCAGCGAAACCTCGGCTGCGCGGGTGACGCTGGGCAGGCCACTGTCGCGCGCGTTGCGCAGCAGGGCGATCTTGTTCAGGTTGACGCTGAGTCGGGTCATCATCATGCCGGCACAGGGCCGGGCCAGAGTGCGGGGGTGTCGCGGTTCAGATGTTCTGCAACGCTCGCAGCAGGTCGCGCGTATGCAGTGGCTGGTCGCCCAGGTAGTGCGCGAGTACGCGACGGGTCAGCTGTTTGCTCTCCTGCAGGCTCTGCAGGTCGGTGTAGCGGTCATTCGCCATGTCGATCAGCGTCTGGCCGCTCAATTCTATGCCTTCCGGGTCATTGCCCGCAGGCAGCGGACCGGTGCCGACCTGGTACACGTAGCGCCGCGCGGGTTCGACGGGCGCGCCCGAGGAGGCATCCCGGTCGAGCACCAGGCCGTAGCCGATCCCGGCGAGCAGTTCGCGTTCGAAGCGGCGCAGCGTCGCCGACAGTCCGTTGCCCGTCGACAGATCGACCAGCACGCGCGCATACGCCTCGAACAGCGGCTCATGGGGATCTTCGCGGCGCAGCAGGCGCAGCAGCAGTTCATTCACATAGAGGCCGCACAGCAGCGAGGTCGCCTGCAGCGGCGGCAGCCCGCCGACCCGTTCGACCTTGTGCAAGGTACGCAGCTCGCTGCGCCCACCCCACCCGGCCGCCACCGGCTGGAACGGGAGCAGCAGGCCGCGCATGGCGGATCCAGACCGGCGTGCGCCGCGCGCCACCCACGCGACACGGCCGTAGGCCCCGGTGAATGCCTCCACGATCAGGCTGGTCTCGCGGAACGGATAGGTGTGCAGCACGAAGGCTGGCACCTGCGTCACCCGGTTGCCGCCGGTACCCATCTCAGTCGTTCTCGGTGCTGCCCGGCAGCGCAATGTCCTGGCTGGCGCCGGGACGCGCGCGGGATCGCTGGATCTTGACCCACAGCTCCATGAACACCTTGCAGCCGAACAATGCCTCCATGTCGTGCCTGGCCGAGGTGGCGATCGCCTTCAGCTGGGCACCCTTCTCGCCGATCACGATCGCCTTCTGACCCGGCTTCGCCACGGTGATGGTCGCGTAGATGCGCCGCAGCCGGGGCAGTTCCTCGAACTGGTCGATCGACACGTCGCACTCGTACGGCAACTCTGCACCGAGGAAGCGGAACAGCTTCTCGCGCAGGATTTCCCCGGCGAAGTAGCGTTCGCCACGGTCGGTCAGTGCCTCGACGTCGTACAGCGCGTCCTGCTCGGGCAGGTGCAGGGCCAGCGCGTCGAGCAGCGGATCGAACGAGGCGTCATGCTCGGCGCTGACCGGAACCATGGCCGCGAAATCGCGTTCCCTGCGCACCCGATCGATGAACGGCAGGAGCTTGCGCTTGTCCTGCAACTGATCGATCTTGTTGATCACCAGCACGACCGGCAGCGATGCCGGCACGGCCCGGCCGACCGCCTGGTCTTCCGGCCCGAAGCGCCCCGCCTCGACCAGCCAGGCCACGGCATCGACGCTGTCCAGCGCCTGTATCGCCTCCCGGTTGTAGGTGCGCGACTGGTGTCCGCTGCGATTGTCCTGAAGGCCGGGCGTGTCGACGAAACCGAACTGCTGGTCGCCTCGGGTGAGGATGCCGAGCAGGTTCGAGCGCGTGGTCTGCGGACGCTTCGATACGATCGCCAGCTTGGTCCCGATCAGGCGGTTGAGCAGGGTCGACTTGCCGACGTTCGGCCGGCCGACGATGGCGATACGGCCCGACAGCCGCGGTCGCGCGGCCTCGGGCGGCGCGTTTTCATCTGCAGACAGATCGGTGAACCGGGGTACCTGCGGCACGCTCATGCGGGTTGCTCCAGGCGCTGCCAGGCGGCCTCGGCGGCCGACTGCTCTGCCGTCCTGCGACTGGAACCCGTGCCGGTGGTACGCAATCCCATGACATCGATCACGCACTCGACCTCGAAGCGCTGGGCATGCGCCTCGCCGCTGATCGCCACCACCGAATAGCGCGGCAGCGGATGGCGCCGTCCCTGCAGCCACTCCTGCAAGCGCGTCTTGGGATCTTTCGCCGGCGCATGGATGTCGATCGCACCCAGCCGCGTCCCCAGGTTGGCGAGTACGAAGGTCGACGCTGCGCCATAGCCGGCATCGAGGAATACCGCGCCCACGACGGCCTCGAAGGCGTCGGCCAGGATGGAAGGACGCTGGTGCCCTCCCGTGCGTGTCTCACCCTCGCCCAGCCGCAGCTCGCTGCCCAGGTCGAGTCCGAGCGCCACCTCGTAGAGGGCCTGCTGGTTCACCAGGTTGGCCCGCAGGCGGGACAGTTCGCCTTCCGCTGCGCCCGGAAAGCGGACGAGGAGCGCATGGGCGACGACGCAGTTGAGCACGCTGTCGCCCAGGAACTCAAGGCGCTCATTGTTGTCGGTGCCGAAGCTGCGATGCGTGAGTGCGCGAACGAGCAGCTTGCGGTCTGTGAATGCGTGCCGGATCGCGCTGGGCATCTTCGTTGGGGAAGCGACAGGGGCGGGACGACCGCCTCAGCGCGACGATGCCTTGAAATCCACCAGAAGGCTGATGTTGGAGAACATCGGGATGGTGACCTGGTACTGCACCTCGATCACCAGTTGTCCGTCCTCACGGCTGACCTCGAGGTCACCCGGCCCCACGGCGGTTATCCGGTCGACCTCCATCTGGCGCCGGAAAGCCGCACGCACGTCGGCGGCGGTGGCTTTCGCCAAGTCGCGGTTGCCGGCGATATTCCGGAGCATGCCGCTGATCGTGTACTGCTCGACATAGGCGGGCACGATCTTGAACCCGAGGATCGCCACCACCACGACCACGGCGCAGATCATGATGAAGGAAAACAGGGTGACGCCCTGCTGCCGGTTACGCATGGGAGAGGTGCTCACTGGATCGGCGTGCCGATACGGCTCATCGCGTCGAAGTTCCACCAGATCATCACGGCCTTGCCGACGATGTTGCGCTCGGGAACGAAGCCCCAGTAACGGCTGTCGGCGCTCGCGTCCCGGTTGTCGCCCATCGTGAAATAGTGGCCAGGCGGTACGGTGCAACTGAACCCTGCATCAGTATATTCGCAATTTTCGCGCAACGGAAAGCGGCGCACGCCGCCCGGCTGGAGCGTCGGAAACTCCGGCTGCACCAGGATGTCGTGCGTGCGCTCGCCGAGTGTTTCCGTCAGCCGGCGCGCGTTGACGAACGACAGCCCGCCCTCGACATAACTGTAGTCGCCGACCGGCACGAGGGGCACGGGCGTGCCGTTGATCTCGAGTCGCTTGTCCCGGTAGGCCACCCGGTCACCCGGAATACCGACTACCCGCTTGATGTAGTCGAGCGACGGGTCCTCGGGATAGCGGAACACCATCACGTCGCCCCGCTTCGGCGCACCGATGTCCATTACCTTCAGGTTGGCCACTGGCAGCCGTACGCCGTAGGTGTACTTGTTGACCAGGATGAAGTCTCCCACCAGTAGCGTGGGGATCATGGAACCGGACGGGATCTTGAACGGCTCGAACAGGAAGGAGCGCAGGACGAACACGACCAGGATCACCGGGAAGAAGCTCTTCGGGTATTCGATCCACCACGGTTCGCCCTGACCTGCAGGGCGTGAACGCCGCAAGAACAGCTTGTCCAGCAGCCAGATGCCGCCGGTGACCAGCAGCAGCACCAGCATGATCAGGGGGAAATTCAATGTCCGCTCTCTTCCTGGGTTACTTGCTGTCGGTTCGAAGGACTGCCAGGAATGCCTCCTGGGGGATTTCCACCCGTCCCACCTGCTTCATCCGCTTCTTGCCGGCCTTCTGCTTCTCGAGCAGCTTGCGCTTCCGGCTGATGTCCCCGCCGTAGCACTTTGCCAGCACGTTCTTGCGCAGTGCCTTGATCGTCTCGCGCGCGATGATATGGGCGCCGATCGCGGCCTGCACGGCAACGTCGAACATCTGGCGCGGGATGAGTTCGCGCATCTTCACCGCGAGTTCGCGCCCGCGGCTCTGGCTGGTGGTGCGATGGACGATCACCGACAGCGCATCGACCTTCTCGCCGTTGATCAGGATGTCGAGCTTCACCAGGTCGGAGGACCGGAAGTCGGTGAACTCATAGTCGAGCGAAGCGTAACCGCGGCTGACCGACTTGAGCTTGTCGAAGAAGTCCATCACCACTTCGTTCAGCGGCAGTTCATAGGTGAGGATCACCTGCCGGCCGGAGTAGTGCATGTCCTTCTGCGCGCCGCGCTTCTGGTTGCACAACGTCATCACCGGCCCGACATAGTCCTGGGGAACGATGATGGTCGCCTTGATCATCGGTTCGAGGATGTCCTCGACCTTCGAAGGCTCGGGCAGTTTCGACGGATTGTCGATCTCGATCGTCTCGCCGTCGCGCATCAGGATGCGATAGACCTCCAGGCGCTCCTGCACGATCTCCATGTGCAGCAGGCCGAGGAAGCCGCAGCGGAAGCCGAACCCCAGCGCCTGCGAGGTCTCGGGCTCGTAGCGCAGGGACGAGTCGTTCAGGTGCAGCTTCTCGAGCGCATCGCGCAGTGCCTCGTAGGCATTGGACTCGACGGGATAGAGCCCGGCGAACACCTGCGACTTGATTTCCTTGAACCCGGGCAGCGGCTCGCTGGCCGGACGATCGGCGAGCGTCACGGTGTCCCCGACCATCGCGGCCTTGAGCTCCTTGATGCCCGCAATGATGTACCCCACGCCCCCGGCGGCCAGCGACTCGGTCTGCCTCGCCTTCGGCGTGAACACGCCGACCTGCTCGCAGGTGTAGGTGGCACCGGTGGCCATCAGCAGCAGGCGGTCTTTCGGCTTCAGCGTGCCGTCCTTCACCCGCACCAGCATCACCACGCCGACATAGTTGTCGAACCAGGAATCGATGATCAGTGCCGTGAGCGGCGCTGCGGGGTCGCCTGTGGGCGCAGGGATGCGCGCGATGACCTGCTCGAGGATGTCATCGATACCCAGGCCCGATTTCGCACTTGCCCGCACGGCATCGTGCGCATCGATGCCGATGATGTCCTCGATCTCCTGGATCACGCGCTCAGGCTCGGCCGAGGGCAGGTCGATCTTGTTCAGCACGGCGACCACCTCCATGCCGAGTTCGGTGGCCGTGTAGCAGTTGGCGACCGTCTGCGCCTCGACGCCCTGCGACGCGTCCACCACCAGCAAGGCGCCTTCACAGGCCGACAGCGAACGCGACACCTCATACGAGAAGTCGACATGGCCGGGCGTG
>JBILGF010000215.1:0-5992 GCA_044351195.1 Burkholderiales bacterium | reverse complement strand
AGGTAGTCGTCGAACCCCTTGTCGGCCAGCTTCTCGTCGGGGTTGACCCACGAGATCACGAACACGGTGTGGCCCTGGTCGACCGCCCACTTGATGAACGAGTTCTTCTCGCGCAGGTCGAGGATGTAAAACTTGTTGATCCAGGGCGGCACGATCAGCAGCGGCCGCTTGAGCACCTGCGTGGTCGACGGGGCGTACTGGATCAGTTGCATCAGCGGGTTCTGGAACACCACCTTGCCCGGGGTGACCGCGATGTTCTCGCCCAGCCTGAACTGGGTGCGGTCGGTCATGCTGATGCGCAGCTGTGCGCCGCCGCCACGCTCGAGGTCGCCGAGCAGGTTCTCGAGGCCGTCGAGCAGGTTCCTGCCCCCGCTTTCGAGCGTCGCGCGCAGCACCTCCGGATTGGTCATCGCGAAGTTCGTCGGCGCCAGCGCATCGATGTACTGGCGGGTGAAGAAATCGACCTTCTTTCGCGTGTTCTCGTCCAGGCCTTCGACCGAGGTCATCGCGCCATGCGTATGGCGCGCGGCGATGAGGTAGGACTGCTTCAGGTAATTGAAGACGAGGTTGTTCTCCCAGTCTTCGTGCTTGAACCGCTTGTCGCCTTTCGCAGCCTCGGCAACCGGCGCCACCGCCATGCCCAGCGCCTTCAGCCAGGTCGACTGCCACAGGTTCATGTAGTCGCCCCACATGTTCATCTGCAGCTGCATCAGCTTCATCGGGTCGCTCCAGATATGCTGGAACGCCTCGGTGAATGCGCGCCCGACGCCGATCTCGTCGACCGCTGCCGTGCCGGCGTCCTTCGACATGCGGTCGAAGTAGTTCATCACCAGCTGCGCGCTGCGCTGCGCGAGCTCGCCGAACTGCCGGGTCATTTCGGCGGTATCGACCGGCGCGGCGGTCGAAGTACCGGCCAGGGTGCTGGCGGCTGCACCTGCGGGAGTCGGTTCGGCCATCGGGATCCTGCCTTGTGTGTGTGTCGCGGGGCCGAGGGGCCCGGGAGGGGGGGCTGCGGGTGCCCGGGCCGCAGGGGCCGGGGCTGGGGTGCCTCGATTTCGTACGGATTGTCCGTGACTCGAGCGACGAGTATATTAGGCGTCTCTGCTGCATGGCACAAACGACGTTGCAACGGGTGTCCCGCAGAGTTGAACCCCGGCAACGATGGAAACCCAACGAGGAGCATCAGCATGAACGATCCGGTCGTCATCGTCGGCGCCGCACGCACGCCCATGGGCGGGTTCCAGGGCGATTTCTCGAACGTGACCGCCTCGGTGCTGGGTGCCGCGGCGATCAAGGCAGCGGTCGAACGCGCCGGCATCGCGCCGGCGGATGTCGACGAAGTGATCATGGGCAACGTGCTGATGTCCGGCCAGGGCCAGGCCCCGGCGCGCCAGGCGGCCCTGGGCGCCGGCCTGCCGCAGGGCGCGCACTGCTCGACCATCAACAAGATGTGCGGCTCGGGCATGCAGGCGATGATGTTCGCCCGCGACCAGCTGCTCGCGGGTTCCACCAGGGTGATGGTCGCCGGCGGCATGGAAAGCATGACCAACGCGCCCTACCTGATCCCCAAGGCGCGCGGCGGCATGCGCCTGGGCCACGGCGAGATCAAGGATTCGATGTTCCTCGACGGCCTGGAAGACGCCTACGACAAGGGCAAGCTGATGGGCGTGTTCGCGGAAGAGACCGCCACCCGCTACCAGTTCAGCCGCGAGGCACAGGACCGGTTCGCGATCCAGTCGACCACCCGCGCGCAGGCCGCGATCAACGGCGGTGCCTTCGATGCCGAGATCACGCCGATCACCCTGAAGACTTCGAAGGGCGAGACGGTCATCAAGATCGATGAGCAGCCGCTGAAGGCGAAGATCGACAAGATCCCGTCGCTCAAGCCGGTGTTCAAGAAGGACGGTACGGTAACCCCGGCCAATTCCAGCTCGATCTCCGATGGCGCGGCGGCCCTGGTGATGATGCGCAAGTCGGAAGCCGAGAAGCGTGGCCTCAAGCCGCTGGCCACCATCGTCGCCCAGGCCAGCCACTCGCACGAGCCGCAGTGGTTCACCACCGCCCCGGTCGGAGCGATGCAGAAGCTGTTCGCCGCGACAGGCTGGACGGTCGATGATGTCGACCTGTTCGAGGTGAACGAGGCGTTCGCGGTGGTGACGATGGCCGCGATCCACGACCTCAAGCTGCCCGAGGACAAGGTCAACGTGAACGGCGGCGCCTGCGCGCTCGGGCATCCGATCGGCGCCTCGGGCGCACGTATCGTGGTCACGCTGCTGTCGGCGTTGCAGCAGCGCGGCGGCAAGCGCGGCATGGCCACGTTGTGCATCGGTGGCGGCGAGGCGGTGGCGATGGCGATCGAGCTGGCCTGACACGGTCGCAGCCGCGGATGGCTGCGACATCCCAGGCCTGCGGGTGACGGTCGATGTGGCGGCCGCGCTCGGCGTCTCCGCGCGGTTCCTGACGCAGCCGAATCTTTCCATTGCAGCCATGACCGGAATGTGGCACGGTCATGAATGTACGCAGGGTGCTGTTCCCACGCTCCGGCACAGGTGCGGGCTCTGCCGGTGCGCATGCCTATCATGGCTGCCGGAAACCCATCGAAGGAGGTCGAATGAAATCTGCAGTTGTCGCTGGGCTGTCGTTGTGCCTGGTCCCTGCCGCCGTCATGGCGCAGGAATATCCGGTGAAGCCGGTGTCGGTGGTCGTTCCCTTCGCCGCCGGCGGGCCGACCGACACGATGGCGCGCCTACTCGCGCAGCAGTTCCAGAGCTTCTTCAAGCAGACCGTGGTGGTCGAAAATGCACCCGGCGCTGGCGGCACGATCGGCGGCAACAAGGTCGCGCGCGCGACGCCCGACGGCTACACGGTCCTGCTGATGCATATCGGCATGTCCACAGCCCCGGCACTCTACAAGCGGTTGCCGTTCGATCCGCTGAAGGACCTCGAGCCGATCGGTCAGGTAGCCGATGTCCCGATGACGCTGCTCGTTCGCAACACGCTCCCGGTGACCAGCGTGAAAGAGCTGATTCCCTATCTCAAGGCCAACCGCGACAAGATCACGGTTGCAAACGCCGGGCTCGGGGCGGCCTCGCACCTGTGCGGCCTGCTGTTCATGAGCCGCATCGGAATCGACCTGACCACGGTTGCCTACAAGGGCACCGCGCCGGCGATGAGCGACCTGCTCGGTGGGCAGGTCGACATGCTCTGCGACCAGACCAGCAACACGGTCAACCAGATCAAGGCGGGCAAGGTCAAGGTGCTGGGCGTGACCTCGCCCAAGCGCCTGACGCAACTGCCCGACGTGCCGACCCTGGCCGAACAGGGGCTGGCCGGCTTCGAGCTGAACGTCTGGCATGGCCTGTATGCCCCGCGCGGTACGCCGAAAGCGGTCCTCGATCGTCTCAACCAGGCGCTCAATGCAACCATCAGGGATGCAGGCTTCAATGCCCGCATCGCCGAGTTCGGTGCGGTCAGCGTGGCACCAGCCCTGGCGACGCCTGAAGGCCTGCGCAGCCACCTGACGAAGGAGATCGCGCTGTGGGGACCGATTATCCGCAAGGCGGGCATATTCGCCGATTGAGTCCTGCCGCGGGCATCTTCCGCGCTGGAAACAGCGCCGCGATCTGCGGCGCTTTTTTTCGCCCCGGCCGAGGCTGCGGCGCAATCGCATTTTCCTGGAGTCACTCGCCATGGCCAGACGATCACCGCAGTCCGCATCCGCCGCCGCACTGACCAGCATCGTCGTGGGGGTCGACCTGGACGGCATCGCCACGGTGACCCTGAACCGGCCCGAGGTCCACAACGCATTCGACGATGTGATGATCGCCGAGCTGACTGGCGCATTGCGCGACCTGGATGCAGATCCGCAGGTGCGGGTGGTGATCCTGGCGGCGAATGGCAGCAGCTTCTCGGCGGGTGCGAACCTGAACTGGATGAAGCGCATGGCGGGCTATTCCGAGGCGCAGAACGTGCAGGACGCGCACGGACTGGCGCAGCTCATGCACACCCTGTACACCCTGTCCAAGCCGACCATCGCGCGCGTGCAAGGCCCTGCGTTCGCGGGCGGGCTGGGGCTGGTCGCCTGCTGCGACATCGCCATCGCGACCCGTGAGGCTACCTTCTGCCTGACCGAGGTGCGGCTGGGCCTGATACCGGCGGTGATCACACCCTACGTGATCGCTGCCATCGGAGAGCGCCAGACGCGCCGCTACTGCCTCACTGCCGAGAAGTTCGATGCCGCGGAAGCCTTCCGCCTGGGGCTGATCCATGACCTGGTGGAATCACATGCAGTCGGTGCCACCCTCAATACGCTCGTGACGCAGCTCTTCCTGGGCGGGCCGCATGCGCTCGCCCATTGCAAGGACTGGATCGCCACCGCTGCTGCCAGCCCGATCGACGAACGACTGGTCGCCGAATCGGCCCGGCGCATCGCTGCACTGCGCGCGAGCAACGAGGGCCGCGATGGCGTGGCAGCCTTCCTCGAGAAACGCGATGCAGGCTGGGTCGCCGAGGCCCGGCACAGGATGGCAACCCGGACGCCGGTGACGGATGTCGCGAAGAAGGGTGCCGCGAAGAAGGGCGCCACGAAGAAGGGCGCCGCTGGCAAGAGCGCGGCGAAGAAAAGCGCGGCCAGGAAGAGCGCGGCAGGGCATTCGACGCCGCAGTTGGCCGCCAGGCCTGCGGGAGCGCCTGCGCGCGCTGGCGCGCGGCGGCGCTGATCCCGATGGCTGCCGGAGTCGGTGGCCTTCCCGGTGCCGTTCGCATCGTCGAGGTCGGACCGCGTGACGGCCTCCAGAACGAGTCGGGCAACATCGCGGTCGCGATCCGGGTTGCGTTGATCGACCGGCTGGCCGATGCCGGCCTGACCCTCATCGAGTCGGGCGCGTTCGTCTCGCCGAAGTGGGTGCCGCAGATGGCCGGCACTGCGCAGGTGCTGGCGTACATCGGCCGGCGGCCGGGTGTCTGCCATCCGGTGCTGGTGCCCAACATGAAGGGGTTCGAGGCCGCGCTGGCGCACGAGCAGGCAAGCGGTCGGCCGGTCGAGGAGATCGCGGTGTTCGCCGCTGCCAGCGAAACCTTTTCGATGAAGAACACGCACTGCTCGGTCGACGACGGATTGCGCCGCTGCGGCGAGGTCGCACGGGCTGCGGCCGCCCATGGCTGGCGGGTGCGTGGCTATGTCTCGGTGGCATTCGGCTGCCCGTACGAAGGAGACGTCGATCCCGGGCGGGTGGCGGCAGTGACGCAGCGGCTGCTCGACATCGGCTGCTACGAAGTATCCATCGGCGACACGACCGGGGTGGGCACTGCGGGCGCGGTGCACCGGCTGTTCGACAGGCTGCTGTCCGGCGTGCCGGCGACGCGGCTGGCCGGGCATTTCCACGACACCTGGGGCCAGGCCCTGGCCAACACGCTGGCCATGCTCGAGCATGGCGTGGCGACCGTGGATGCTTCGGTGGCCGGGCTCGGCGGCTGTCCCTACTCGCCGGGTGCCACTGGCAATGTCGCGACCGAGGACATGGTCTGGATGCTGCACGGCCTGGGCATCCACACCGGAGTCGACTTCGACCGGCTGGTCGATGCGGGCAGTTTCATCAGCGATGCGCTTGGCCGGCCGAGCGGGTCGCGCGCGGCGCGCGCCCGGCTGGCGCAGCGGCAGCGGGCTGGCGGCTGATGCCATGCGCGTCCGGGCCGGGCGCCTGTCCGCGATGACGAATGGGGGCTGTCCGGGGAACAGCGTGTCCTGTGCGGGCGCGCCGGGCACGCCGGGCACACGGGGCACACCGGGTGCGTCGGGTGCGTCGGGCACATCGGGTACATCGGGCATGCGGCTCGGGCTGGCGCTGCAGCGCCTCATGCCGGACAATGAAGGTCCGGTGCGCGCTGTGCGCGTACGTCCTGCATGACCGATCTGCCTTGACGTTCCAGTCCATCCCCGAGCCCGAGCCGGCGGCAGCCGACATCGCGCATGCCCACGTCGCATCCCCCTGCG
>JBILGF010000214.1:0-5994 GCA_044351195.1 Burkholderiales bacterium | reverse complement strand
TCTTGCCGTTGGCTTCCAGCAGGTCCTTGCGCTCCATGCCCGGACCGCGCGGGCGGGCACCGACGAGCAGCGCCACGTTCGCGTCACGGAAGGCCACCTTCGGGTCGTCGGTGGGCAGCACAGACTGCAGCAGCGGAAATGCGCAGTCGTCAAGTTCCATGATCACGCCGCGCAGGGCTTTCTGGGCCTTCTCGTCGGGGATCTCGAGCAGTTGCAGGATCACCGGCTGGTCTGCGCCGAGCATCTCGCCGCTGGCGATGCGAAACAGCAGGCTGTAGCCGATCTGACCGGCGGCACCGGTGACGGCGACGCGAACGGGCGATTTCATCGTGAAGCTCCCTTGTACTTGGAATGCACGGTTATGCGGGGTGACGCACGCTTGCGCAGTGTGGGGACGCGGTACGCGCAGCGCACCGACCGGATGCGGCCGGCCTGCTGCCCGGGCCCCCTGGATGGACGATGGTGCTGCTGCGGGGGGCTCCCGCCATCATCGGCACGGGCGTGCCGGTAGCCGGACGGGGCGCCCGTGCGCCGGCGGGGCGCAGACCTCCAGGCCGACGTCGGTGCACGGGTTCGGCGAATGATACCGTAGGCCTGCTGCAGCCGTGGGCTCGCTTGTGAAACCGCACGCCTGCTGCGATAATCCAGAGGCTTTGCAGCCAGCCCGCGCGCATGCTCCGCCGGCCGCGCGCACAACGCGGGTTCGCATCAACCCCGCGTCGATGTGCAGGGCCGCGGCGGAATCGTGCCGCCGTGCAGGGCGATGATCGGCACGCTGGTCGTGTCCGGTCGCCGCCTGCAGGGTCCCGTGCGGCCGTCCCGTACGGTGGGCTGACCCGTTCCGGCCCGTGCTGGTGCCGCGCCGTATTTCCTAGAGAGGAAGATCGCCCGTTGATCAAGAAAAGTCGTCCCAAATATCTCGACCTGACCGAGATCAAGATGCCCACCGCCGCGCTGGTGTCGATTCTCCATCGCGCCAGTGGCGTCGGTCTTTACCTCGTCGGTATTCCGCTGGGCCTCTATCTGTTCCAGATGAGCCTCGATTCCGAACAGGGGTATGCGCAGTTCGCAGCCATCGCCGATCACTGGTTCGTCAAGCTGATCTTTCTTGGGCTGCTGTGGGCATTCCTGCATCATTTCTGCGCCGGCATCCGCTACCTCTTCCTCGACATGCACATGGGTGAAGAGTTGCAGCAGGCGCGCAGCACGAGCCATGCCGTTCTTGCAGTCAGTCTCGTGCTGACCTTGATACTCGGAGCACAGCTATGGTGAGCAGGGTCATTACGGGCGCGCACTACGGGCTCAGGGATTGGCTGGGGCAGCGGGTAACCGCAGTGATCATGGCCGTGTACACGGTGGTGATCGGTGCAATCCTGCTGTTCGGCGCCCCTGGCGGATACGGTGAATGGAAGGCGCTGTTCTCGGGACGTATCATGCAGCTGGCGACGCTTCTGTTCATCGCCTCGCTGCTGTATCACGCCTGGGTCGGCATTCGCGATGTTCTCATGGACTACATCAAGCCCGCCGCGATGCGGTTCGCGCTCCAGATCGGCGTGATCCTCTCGCTGGTGGTCTACATGGGCTGGTCCGTCCTGATCCTCCTGGGGTAATACTGATGGCACTCGCAAAACGTACATTCGACGCGGTGGTGGTAGGCGCAGGCGGCGCCGGGCTCCGGGCTGCGCTGCAGCTGTCCGAGTCCGGCCTGAAGACAGCCGTGCTCACCAAGGTGTTCCCCACGCGCTCGCACACCGTGGCTGCGCAGGGCGGCATCGCCGCGGCACTGGGCAACTCGATGGAAGACCACTGGATCTTCCACATGTACGACACCGTGAAGGGCGCCGATTATCTGGGCGACCAGGACGCGATCGAATTCATGTGCCGCACCGCCAACGAGTGCGTCTACGAGCTCGAGCACTTCGGCATGCCGTTCTCGCGCCTGCCCAACGGCAAGATCTACCAGCGTCCGTTCGGCGGCCAGTCGATCCACTTCGGCAAAGAGCAGGCCGCGCGCAGCTGCGCCGTGGCCGACCGCACCGGGCATTCGATGCTGCACACCCTCTACCAGCGCAACGTGCGTGCCAACACGCTGTTCTTCGTCGAGTGGATGGCGCTCGACCTGATCATGAACGAGGCTGGCGAGTGCCTCGGCGTGACCGCGCTCGAGATGGAAACGGGCGAGGTGATGATGTTCCAGGCCAAGGCCACGCTGCTCGCCACTGGCGGTGCCGGCCGGGTGTACCAGGCCAGCACCAATGCATTCATCAACACCGGCGATGGCATCGGCATGGCAGCGCGCGCCAACATCCCGCTGGAAGACATGGAGTTCTGGCAGTTCCATCCCACCGGCGTTGCCGGCGCGGGCGTGCTGATCACCGAGGGCGTGCGCGGCGAGGGCGGATACCTGCTGAACAAGTCCGGCGAGCGCTTCATGGAACGCTATGCGCCCAACGCCAAGGACCTCGCCAGCCGCGACGTCGTCGCCCGCGCGATGGCTACCGAGATCAAGGAAGGCCGGGGCGCCGGCCCGGACGGCACCTACCTGCTGCTCAAGCTCGACCACCTCGGTGCCGAGACCATCAACTCCAAGCTGCCCGGCATCCGCGAGATCGCGCTCAAGTTCGCCAACGTTGACCCGGTCAAGGATCCGATCCCGGTCGTGCCGACCTGCCACTACATGATGGGCGGCATCCCGACCAACTATCACGGCCAGGTGGTGATGCCGCGCGACGGCAACCCGGAAGTGCCGGTGCCGGGGCTGTATGCCGCTGGCGAGGCTGCGTGCGTGTCGGTGCACGGCGCCAACCGCCTGGGTACCAATTCGCTGCTCGACCTCGTGGTGTTCGGCAAGTCGGCCGGGCAGCACATGGCCGACCACGCCCGTTCGAGCCGCAGCCAGCAGGACCTCCCGAAGGATGCCGGCGAGCAGACCGAAGCCCGTCTCGCCCGCCTGGAAGGCCAGAAGGACGGCGAGAAGGTGTCGTCCGTGCTGCGCGACCTCCAGCTCACGATGCAGCTCGACTGCGGCGTGTTCCGGTTCCCCGACAGCATGAAGTCGGGTGTGGCCAAGATGCGCGAAGTGGCGAAACGCTCGCTGGTGACCGAGATCAAGGACAAGAGCAAGGTGTTCAACACGGCGCGCATCGAGGCCCTGGAACTCGACAACCTGGTCGAAGTCGCGTTGTCTTCCCTGGTCTCGGCCGAGGCGCGCACCGAGTCGCGCGGCGCGCATGACCGCAGTGATTTCCCGGTCCGTGACGACGAAAACTGGATCAAGCACACCCTGTGGTTCAAGGAAGGCGACCGGCTCGAGTACAAGCCGGTGCACGACAAGCCGCTGACCGTCGATTCGTTCGAGCCGAAGGCTCGGGTCTACTGATCTTCCAGGGCATGCAACGACAAGGCACCGCACGATGAAATTCTCAGTCTTCCGCTACAACCCCGAAGTCGACGAAAAGCCGTACATGCAGAGCTACGACATCCCGCTCGAGGCAGGCGATCGGATGCTGCTCGACGCGATCGTGCGCATCAAGCAGCATGACGATTCGCTGTCGCTGCGCCGGTCGTGCCGCGAGGGTGTCTGCGGCTCGGATGCCATGAACATCAACGGCAAGAACGGCCTCGCCTGCATCACGCCGCTGGATTCGCTCAAGGAGCCGGTGGTGCTCAAGCCGCTGCCCGGCCTGCCGGTGATTCGCGACCTGATCGTCGACATGACCCAGTTCTTCAAGCAGTACCATTCGGTCAAGCCGTATCTGATCAACGAGAATCCGCCGCCCGAGACCGAACGGCTGCAGTCGCCGGAAGAGCGCGAGGAACTCGACGGCCTGTACGAATGCATCCTCTGCGCCTGCTGCTCGACCTCCTGTCCCTCGTTCTGGTGGAACCCGGACAAGTTCGTCGGCCCGGCCGGCCTGTTGCAGGCCTACCGATTCCTGGCCGACAGCCGCGACGAAGCCACGTCCGAGCGGCTGGACAACCTGGAAGACCCGTACCGGCTGTTCCGCTGCCACACCATCATGAACTGTGTCGACGTCTGTCCGAAGGGCCTCAACCCGACGCGCGCGATCGGCAAGATCAAGCAGCTGATGGTGCGGAGGATGGTCTAGCCATGGTCCAGACCGAGGTCGCCCGGATACAGGAAAATCGGTTACGCTGGCATTGCCGTCGAGGCCTTCTCGAGCTCGATCTCGTATTGCAGCGATTCATGGACAATCGCTATGCTTCGATGAAGGCGGCGGAGGTCGAGCTGCTGAAGGAACTGCTCGACTACCCCGACCAGGACCTGTGGGACATGATCATCGGTCGGCTGCAGCCAGCCGACAAACGAGTCACCCCGGTACTGGAAATGTTGCGCGCGGCCTGACCGCGCGTTTTTGTATTCGTGCCTGCCTGAATTGCGTCCCTGAAGCCCGGGGGCCGCGGCGGCGCACGATCCTGCTCTGGAGAATCTGATGGACAGCAAAGCCAAGGCAACCCTCTCGTTCAGCGACGGTCGCCCGTCGGTCGACTTTCCGATCTACGGGGGGACCATCGGCCCCGACGTGATCGACGTGCGGTCGCTCTACGCCAAGACCGGTGCCTTCACCTACGACCCGGGGTTCATGTCGACTGCATCCTGCAAGTCGCAGATCACCTACATCGACGGCGACGAGGGCGTGCTGCAGCATCGCGGCTACCCGATCGAGCAACTGGTCGAGAACTGCGACCTGCTCGAAGTGGCCTACCTGATCATGAAGGGCGAGCTGCCGAACGCGAAAGAGAAGAAGGCGTTCGACAACACCGTCACCATGCACACCATGGTGCACGAGCAGATGGCGCGCTTCTTCCAGGGTTTCCGTCGCGATGCGCACCCGATGTCCGTGCTCTGCGGCGTGGTGGGCGGCATGGCCGCGTTCTACCACGACTCGATCGACATCAACGACCCGACGAGCCGGATGATCTCCGAGTTCCGGCTGATCGCGAAGATGCCCACGATCGTCGCGATGACCTACAAGTACAACGTCGGCCAGCCGTTCATGTATCCGCGCAACGACCTCGGCTATGTCGAGAACTTCATGCGCATGATGTTCGGCGTGCCGTGCGAGGAGTACCAGCCCAACCCGGTGCTGGTGCGGGCACTCGAGAAGATCCTGATCCTGCATGTCGACCACGAGCAGAACGCGTCGACCTCGACGGTGCGACTGGCCGGGTCCTCGGGCGCCAACCCGTTTGCCTGCATCGCGGCCGGTATTGCCAGCCTCTGGGGCCCGGCGCATGGCGGTGCCAACGAAGCCGTCCTGAAGATGCTCGACGAGATCGGCGACGTCTCCAACATCGACAAGTTCATCGCACGCGCCAAGGATCCGGCAGAGGCCTCGAAGCTGATGGGCTTCGGCCACCGTGTGTACAAGAACTACGACCCACGCGCGCGCCTGATCCAGGGCGCCTGCCATGACGTGCTGGCCGAACTCGGGCTCGAAGACAACAAGATGTTCAAGCTTGCGATGGCCCTCGAGAAGGTCGCGCTCGAAGACGAATACTTCGTCAAGCGCAAGCTGTTCCCGAACGTCGATTTCTATTCGGGCATCGTCTACAAGGCGCTGGGCATCCCGGTCTCGATGTTCACCGCGCTGTTCGCGCTGTCGCGCACGATCGGCTGGATCGCGCAGTGGAACGAGATGATCGAAGACCCCGACCAGAAGATCGGCCGCCCGCGCCAGCTTTTCCTGGGCGAGACGTCGCGCACGCTCAAGCCGCTGGCCGACCGTCGTTGATTCCTGGACGGTTGATTCCCGGACAGTCGGTTTCCGGACGGTTGGTTCCCCGAGGCTGAGCCTGCCCGTCAACAGACAGGACGATTCCTGATGATGCAAGAGATGTTCGGCAACTCCTACCTGTTCGGCGCGAACGCGCCGTTCATCGAGGAGCTCTACGATGCCTACCTGGCCGACCCCGCGACAGTCGACGGTACCTGGCGGCAGTACTTCGATGCGCTGCAGGGCACGGGCAATG
>JBILGF010000213.1:0-6011 GCA_044351195.1 Burkholderiales bacterium | reverse complement strand
AGCACCAAGCTGGCCGAGCAGCGAGCCGCAGATGCGGGTGGCAAGCCGTCCGGGGATTTCCAGCACCGTCGCGCCGCGCAGGGCGGCCGTTACTCCGATGTTGGGCACGTCGTGACTCACGACGAACGGGCGACGGCGCCCCGGATCGCCTCGACGCCGGTAAGCTCGCGACCGTGGATCAACGTGAGGATCTCGTTGGTGCCGTCAGGGATCGCCAGCATGCGCACGTCGCGGTACAGGCGCTCGCTGCCGGTCTCGACCGCGAGGCCGGTAGCGCCGAGGATATTCATCGACTGCCAGATCGCCTCCTGACACGCATTCTGCGCATAGCGCTTAGCCATCGCGCCGCGGCCGGGCGAACCTTCGCCGCGGTCGATCGCCGCAAGCGCACTGTGACAGAGCAGGCGGCTCGCCTCGATCGCAGTAGCCGCATCGGACAGGCCCTTCTGCACCAGCTGGTGACCGGCGATCGCCTTGCCGAACTGCTTGCGCAGCCGGCTGTAGTCGAGTGCCATGTCGAATGCCCGTTGCGCGAGACCGACCGCAACCAGCCCGATCAGCGGTCGGTTAACTGACCAGGTCGCCTTCAGCACCTCGGTGGCGCCGGTGCCGGCTTCGATCACGTTCTCCGGATCGATCGGGTAGTCATCGAATACGATTTCGGCGAGCAGCCCCTGGCGCAGGCCGATGGTATCGATCTCGCGGGCTTCGAACGGCGCGCGCGCCCGCTCTGCGATCACCTTGATCATGGCTGCGCCGCTGCTTTCACTGCGCTGGTCGCGGCAGGTGACGATCATCACATCGGCTACCGAGCCGTTGGTGATCCACATCTTGCGGCCAGACAGCAGCAACTGATCGCCACGGCGAAACAGCCGGGCCTGGACTGCTCGCGGATCGGAGCCAGCATCCGGCTCGGAAGAGCCGGTACAACCGATCGCCTCGCCAGCAATCAGCGCCGGCAACAGGCGCGCTTTCTGCGCAGGCGTGCACTCGGCATAGAGCCGGGAAATGCAGCCCTCGTGTGCGATCAACGATATCGCGAGGGCGGCCGGAACCGGCTCGAGCATCAGTCCGTAATCAAGCATGCGCAGGCCGGAACCGCCGTCGGACTGCGGAAGTCGCGGGGCAAGCAGGCCGACCGGGCCAGCCGCTGCGAACAACTCCAGCAGCAATGCACGCGACATCGGCCGATCAGGCGGGTGCGCGGCAAGCCGTGGAGTGAGCAGGCCGCGGCACACGCGTTCAGCCATCTCGCGCATGAGGCGCTGGTCGTCGTCGAGGGCGAAATCCATGACTGCTCCGTACCCGTAGTGCGTTACTGCGGTGTGATTTTCGCCGCCTTCACTACCGCGCCCCACCGCGCCATTTCGCGCTTGAGGAATGCCAGCAGGTCGTTGGGCGATCCGCCGATGAACTCAACCCCAAAGCTGGTGAGCCTCTCAGTAACATCAGGCAGGGTCATGATGCGCGCGATCTCCGCATTCAGTTTGAGCGCGATGTCCCGCGGCGTGCCGGCGGGTGCCAGGATGGCCCACCATTCGACAGCGTCGATTTCCGGAAACCCCTGTTCGGCGAGGGCTGGCACCTCGGGCAGCAGCTTCGATCGTTTGGCACTGGTGACTGCAAGTGCGCGCAGTTTGCCGCTGCGAACGAACGGAGTGACCGTGGTGGTGGTGCCGATGACCAGGGGAATGTTGCCCCCGAGGACGTCGGTCAGTGCTGGCGCGCCACCCTTGTACGGAACGTGCGTGATTTCGACTTTCGCCAGCATCTTGAAAAATTCGCCAGTGAGATGGCTGGAACTTCCCGTCCCGGCCGAGCCAAAGCTGATCTTGCCCGGATTTGCACGCGCGGCCGCGACCAACTCGGTAATCGAGGTGATCTGCGATGTTCCTGGCACGACCAGCACGCTTGCAACACGAGCGAGCGGAATTACCGGGGCGAAATCCTTGATGGCGTCATAGGGCATCTTGACATTGATGAATGGGTGCACGGAATGGGAACTGATCACGTTCACAAGCGTATGGCCGTCCGCTGGTGCGCGCGAAGCGATTTCGGTGCCCAGCATGCCACCGGCGCCAGGGCGGTTGTCGACGATTACGCTCTGCTTCCAGTTGTCGCCCATATGCACCGCGATGATTCGCGACAGTGCGTCGGTGGTCGCGCCTGGCGCGAATGGCGTGATCAGGCGGATCGGGCGGGTCGGGAAGGTGTTTGCTGCCGCAGCGATCGCAAGCGAGGAGACGAGCGACAAGCCGCAGGTAAACAGGATACCAATCGCTGCTGCGGCCGTGGGGTGGATACGCATGGGAAAACTCCTCCGTGACTGGATATATCCAGTGCTTTTGTTGGGACTACAACCATATCATCGTCGCACCACGCTGCGGAACCGGTTCCGGTGGCTGGAACCAAGGTGCAAAGAACCGAAGAGCAGCCTGAGCAGTGTGCCTCTTGGATTCGTCGCGATTGCCTTGGCCAACGACCTCAGGGTCTCGACCATTGGTGGCCTTCGCGCGCAACGAAGCCAGTGTGCTCCGGTCTTCCCTGGGGTTCGCTTAGTCCGAACACCCGGGCCGTGTGGCTGCAGGTCGACGGAGTACGCCCGCCGCTTGCCACACAATTCCGGCCAGCGTACGATGAGATGAAATAGATCTTTTAAAACAATGTGTTCCGCGCAGTGGAACAGTTTTTACAGATGAGGAGCCGTCCCCGATGCCCGCGAGTACTCTGTTCTCCCCATTCCGCTTGCGCGGGCTGGCACTGACGAACCGGATCGTCATCTCCCCGATAGGCCAGTACTCGGCAGACGAAAGCGGACGGGCGACCGACTGGCACCTGATGCACCTGGGACATTTGGCGATGTCCGGGGCAGCGCTCATGTTTACAGAAGCTACTGCGGTGCAGCCACAGGGACGCATCAGCAAACACGACCTTGGCATTTGGTCCGACGATCAAGTCGAACCGATCAAACGAGTGGTCGACTTTTGCCGCAAGCATGGCGGCGCGAAGCTTGGCATGCAGCTCTACCACGCTGGACGAAAGGGCTCGGTCACGGTCGCCTGGGAAGGGCAAAACCCGGTGTCGCCCGCGGAGGGCGGCTGGCAGGTCGTCAGTGCTTCGGCGCACCCGCACAGCGGCCGCGCAACGCCGGTCGCGCTTGACGATCAGGGCATTCGCGAGGCTATCGCGGCATTTGCGTCCGCCGCCCGGCGCGCAGATGCAGCCGGATTCGATACGCTCGAAATTCATGGTGCACATGGCTATCTGATCCACAGCTTTCTGTCACCATTTGGCAATCAGCGCACCGATGGCTATGGTGGATCCCTCGTGAACCGGATTCGCTTCGCGCTGGAGGTGTTCGATGCGATCCGCGCAGTTTGGCCGGAACACAAGCCGTTGGGCATGCGTCTGTCGGCCACTGACTGGGCGGAAGGCGGCTGGTCGCTCGACGACAGCGTCGAGTTGTCCACGAGGCTGCGCGACCACGGCTGCGACTTTGTTACCGCGTCCAGCGGCGGCGTCACGGCCGAGCAGAAGCTCCAGGTGCATCCCGGCTACCAGGTACCCTTTGCCGAGCGCATCCGGCGCGAGTCGGGCATTGCGACTATCGCTGTCGGGCTGATCACCGAAGCGCGTCAGGCCGAAGAGATCCTCGCGTCCGGCAAGGCGGACCTGGTCGCCCTCGCGCGCGGCATGCTGTTCAATCCGCGCTGGCCTTGGCATAGCGCGGTCGAGCTGGGCGAATCGGTCTTCTATCCGAAGCAGTACGACCGTTCCCATCCGTCGATGCGGAAAGGGGATTTCCTCAAGCCAGTGCGGGACCAGTAGCGCGCGGGCTGAAGCATGTGGCGCCAACAGCAGACAACGCACTTCTCGGAGGAGGCAACATGTTCAGGCACTCGATTCCTGGTTCGCTCGCGCGCACCTGCAAGCAAAGCCGATCTCGCCTGGCCGATCGGGCGATATTTGCAGGCCTGTCGATCGCGCTGGGCATATCGGGCGCTGCATCGGCACAGGGTACACGCGATTACCCGTCACGCCCGATTCGTGTCGTTGTCGGCTATGCGCCTGGCGGCACCACCGACATCCTCTCACGCCTGCTTGCAGTCCACCTTTCGCAGTCGCTCGGGCAGCAGGTGATCGTCGACAACCGTCCCGGTGCCAGTGCGATGATCGGCACCGATGTCGTCGCCAAGGCGGTGCCGGACGGCCACACGCTGCTGATGACGCCCAGCGGTACGCACACCGCAAACTTGAGCCTCTACCGCAAGATGCCCTACGACACGGTGAAGGACTTTGCGCCGATCACGCTGTTCGCGTGGGTGAGCAACATGATCGTCACCCACCCGTCAACGCCGATAAACAACCTTCAGGACGTGATCCGCCTGGCAAAGGCGTCGCCGGGCAAGCTGACCTATGCCTCGGTTGGCATCGGCTCGGTTTCGCACCTGTCGGCCGAGATGCTGAAGAACCTGGCTGGCATCGACATCGTGCATGTGCCCTACAAGGGCGGCGGCCCGGCGTTGGCAGCGATTGTCAGCAACGAGGTGACAATCATGTTTGCCGCGCTGCCCTCGGCCAACTCGTTCGTGCAGGCGAAGCGCATCAAGCCGCTGGTGGTGACCAGCCCGAAACGCTCGCCGACACTGCCGGAGGTACCAACGGTGGCCGAAGCGGGCATCGAAGGGCTGCAGGTGATGGAGTGGTACGGTGCGCTGGCGCCGGCCGGCACACCGAGTGGTGTCGTGCAGAAGCTGCACGATGAGCTGGTTGCGATCATCAAGCGACCGGAAGTCACTGCGCGGTTTACCGAACTTGGCGCGGATCCGGCCTTCATGACGCCAGCGCAGTTCCAGAAACAGATCGAGTCAGATATCCGGATGTGGGCGGGGGTGGTGAAACAGTCTGGGATACGGGCGGATTGACGAGCCTGTCGGGCTGGACCGGGACACGATGCGGATTCGGCTGCTACGCAGTCGCGCGGTAGCAGGCTGCGCCACTGACTGCCTCGCCGCTTGAATGAGCGTGGCGGTCGAGTGATCGCGGCGTGCTGCCGAGCACGCCGCGCAAAGGAGGCGGCCGAAGGTGAAGATGACCGGACGTTTTCACTGCGGGCAGATCACCTATTGGGCTAAGGTGGACGAAGACCGAGTCGGGATGTGTCATTGCGCGGATTGCCATTGCCAATTGAACACTTCGCGTTGGTGACAGGAATTCCCAAGAGCTATGTCAAGACGGCCGGCAGTTACGCGCGCAGCTTGCGGATCGCACCGAGCTCGCGCGCCTCGTGAATGTCCTTGATCAGTTGATGGGCTTCGCGATAGAGCAGGGCCGTAACTTCAGTTGGCCGTGATCCTTGCATCCCGTATGAGTTTTCCCCACCGGAGCACCTCGGCACCGATGAATGCCTGCGCCTGTTCCGGCGAAGTCGGCCAGGGCTCGGTTCCCAACGCCAGCAGGCGTTCTTGGACGGCAGCCGTCCTGAGAATGGCCATCATTTCCTGATTCAGCCTCACGACGACAGAAGAGGGCACCGCTGCGGGCGCGATGAACCCATACCAGCCGGTGACGTCGAAGCCGGGCAGGCCATCCTCGGCTATTGTGCGGACATCCGGTGCGAAAGCTGCGCGCTTGGCGCTCGATACCGCCAGGCCCTTCAATTTTCCTGCTCGCACCTGAGGCATCGTCTGAACGACCGTACCAAAGATCGACTGAACGTGACCCGACATCACATCGACCATGGCAGGGCCGCCGCCCTTGTACGAAACGTGGAGCATGTCGATACCAGCGGTGCGTTTGAAGAGCTCGCCCGCAAGATGGTTTGTGGATCCGATACCGCTGGATGCGTAAGAGATCTTGCCCGGATTGGCCTTCGAATGCGCGATCAGCTCTTTCACGCTCTGCACGGGTAAAGCGGGATGGACGGCAAGGATGAACGGGAACGAGATAGCCATCGTGATCGCCCTGAAATCACGTAGAGGATCGTAGTTCACCTTCGAATACAGCGTTGG
>JBILGF010000212.1:0-6034 GCA_044351195.1 Burkholderiales bacterium | reverse complement strand
CCGGGTCGAAATCCGGGTCGAAATCCGGGTCGAAATCCGGGTCGAAATCCGGGTCGAAATCCGGGTCGAAATCCGGGTCGAAATCCGGGTCGAAATCCGGGTCGAAATCCGGGTCGAAATCCGGGTCGAAATCCGGGTCAGAGACGATTTTCCCGGCGAGGCCGTCCACATGGCCAGGCCGTGCAGGAAAATCGTCTCTGACCCGGATTTCGGTGCAGGAAAATCGTCTCTGACCCGGATTTCGGTTCAGTTCGGCTGCATGCGCAGTTCGGGGGCGATCTTCGCCCACTTGGCAAGGTCGCTTGCCAGCAGTGCCCTGAACTCGGACGGCGGGCCGGCGGCGGGCTCGCCACCGTCGAAGGTGATGCGGTCGCGCACGTCGGGTTGCGACATCATCTTCACGACCTCGGCGTTCAGCCGGGACACGATCGCCGGCGGCATGCCGGCCGGCCCGAGCACACCGAACCAGTTGTTGAACTCGAAGCCGGGCAGGCCGGACTCGGCCATCGTCGGCACATCGGGCAGCGTTGCCGCGCGCTGCGCGCTGGTCACTGCCAGCATGCGCAGGCGCCCGGCCTTGACCAGGCCCTGGGTGGTGATCTGTGCGCCGAACTGGAATTCGATCTGGCCGGCGGCGACGTCGGCCGAGGCCGGACCAGCGCCCTTGTAGGGAATATGCGTCGTACGGATCCCGGCCATCACGTTCAGCAGTTCGCCGCAGACATGGCCGCCGCTGCCGATGCCGGCGCTGCCGTAGGACAACGATTTCGTCTTCGCGAGTTGCACGAGGTCCTTGAGCGTGCGCACCTGCGAACCGGGGCCGACCACCAGCACCAGCGGCGATCGGGAAATCAGCGAGATCGGCGTGAAGTCGCGCAGCGTGTCGTAGGGCACCTTCTGCAGCACGGCATTCACGGTCAGCGAAGTGAACAGGACGCCCAGCGTATGGCCGTCCGGCGCCGCACGCATCAGCGTCTCGGCGGCCACGGTGCCACCGGCACCGCTGCGGTTGTCGACCACGAACGACTGGCCGAGCGCCTCGCCGAGCTTCTGCGCCGTGATACGGGCCAGCGTGTCGGTGCTGCCGCCAGGCGGCGCAGGCACCAGCACGCGCACCGGACGCGACGGCCAGCCGGCCTGCGCGAACGCCTCGCAGGCCATGGCTGTCGGAAACAACGCAACGGCGAGGACGAACATCTGCTTCATCGCAAACCGCTCCTTCAGAACGAGACCTTGAGGTTTGCCTTCTTCGCGACCACGCTCCAGCGGGCGTTCTCGTCGCGCAGCCAGTCGCCGAACGCCGCCGGGCTGTTGCCGACGATCTCGGTACCGAGCGCGAAGTAGCGGTCGCGCACATCCTGCATGCCAAGTGCGCGTACCACTTCGCGGTTGACGCGCGCGACGACGGCCGGCACGACCTTCGCCGGCATCACGATGCCTTGCCATGAACCGGTGCTGAAGCCGGCGATGCCACTGGCGTCGGCCATCGTGGGCAGCTCCGGCCACTGCGGCACGCGCTTCGGGCTGGTCACCGCGAGGATGCGCAGCTTGCCCGCCCTGCCCTGCGGCATCATCGACACCATGCTGTTGAACACCATGTCGGACTGGCCACCCATCACCTGGGTGATCGAATCGGTGCCGCCCTTGGTCGGGATCTCGACCCATTGCAGGCCATGATGCTGTGCGAACAGCAGGCCCGCGAAATGGGTGGCGCCCCCGAGGCTGGTCGCGAAGTTGAGCTTGCCCGGATGGGCCTTCGCATGCTTCACCAGGTCGGCGACCGTCTGCACCGGCAGGCCGGGAAACACGCCCAGCAGGTGCGGCGTGAACGACACCAGGGTCACCGGCGCGAAATCGCGGGCGACGACATAGGGCGCGTTCGGATGCACGATGCCGGTCATGATCAGGTTGCCGACATCGGTCATCAGCATCGTGTGGCCGTCGGGCGTGGAGCGCGCGACCAGTTCGGCGCCGAGCATGCCCGACGCACCGGGACGATTGTCGACCAGCACCGGCTGGCCGATCGCCTCGGACACCCGGGGCCCGATGATGCGGATCTGCGCATCCGAGGTGCCACCGGGCGGGTAGGGGACTATGACACGCAGCGGCCGGCTCATCGGTGCATCGGCGGCCAGTACACTGTGGGCAGGGAGCAGCAGTGCAGATGCAAGCGAGGCTGCCCCGGCGGCGCAGGCGAAAGTCGTCAACCGTGCCGCGGGCATGATCGTCGCAAGCTGCAATGAATGCGCGAGGCTCCTGGCGTTTCCTGCGTCAGGGCCGGGCGCGCACTGCCGTCCATGCCCCGATCTGGTTTTTTTCGGGTCCATCTTCCCTCCTCCCGGGTTTGCCGCGAGACTACCGCCGGGCAGCCGGTGCGTCCACCCATCGCGACGATCCCATCCGCCGAGCGTACGCTTCCGATGACTGCCATGCCGATCCGATCGCCGTCCCCTGCCGTCCCGCACGCCCTGCGGCCGTCGACCCGGACGCCAGCAGGTCCGACATCGAACCGACCCTCCGCCCCGCCGACATTCACACAGGCCATGCTGCTCGGCCTCTGCATGCTGGCCGCACTGCTCACGTCCCCGTCCGCCATGGCCACCGAAGAACCCCGGTTCGAACGCATCGAAACCCAGGGCGCGTTCGAACTGCGCCTCTACGCCCCGATGATCGTCGCCGAAACCTGGGTCGAGGGCTCGCTCGGCGAAGGCTCGAACGCCGGCTTCCGGAAGATCGCCGGCTACATCTTCGGCCGGAACCGCTCGCGTACCGCCGAGGGCAGCGAGAAGATCGCGATGACGGTGCCGGTGACGATGCAGCCCGGGGCATCGCAGAAGATCGCCATGACCGCGCCAGTGACCACTGAAGCCGCGCCCGGCGCGGAAGGGACCCGCTGGCGCATGCACTTCGTGATGCCGGCAAAGTACACGATGGGGACGCTGCCGGTCCCGGAGGATCCTTCCGTCACCCTGCGCGAAGTGCCCGCGCAGCGGGTGGCGGTACGCACCTTCTCGGGCTTCGTCACCGAAGCCCGGGTGCAGGAAGAAACCGGCCTGCTGCTGGACTGGTTGAAAGCGCGCGGCCTCGAGCCGTCGGCGCCGCCGCAACTGGCCCGCTACAACCCGCCGTGGTCGATCCCGTTCATGCGCCGCAACGAGATCCTGGTGCCCTACCGCTAACTGCGGCCTGCAGGTCGGCGATGCCCACCGAAGTCGCCCTCGCCGTACTGTTCGGTGCGTTGCTGCATGCCACCTGGAACACCCTGGTCAAGGCCTCGGCCGACAAGCTGACGCTGACCGTGCTGGTGTGCTGTGCCGCCGGGCTGTGGGCGTTGCCAGCGGTGCTGCTGCTGCCCGTCCCGCAACCGGAGAGCTGGCGCTTCATCGTTCAGTCGACGCTGATACACCTGTTCTATTTCTCCTTCGTCGGACTCGCCTATGCGCGGGTCGACCTGTCCGTGGCGTATCCGCTGATGCGCGGCCTGCCGCCGCTGGCCACCACCGCGCTCGCATTCGTCTGGCTGGGCGAGGGCATGAGCCTGCTCGCGCTGGCCGGCGTCGGGCTGGTCAGCGCAGGCGTGATGGCCCTGCTGGCCGAGTCGTCGCGCAGCGGCGCGCTCGACAGACGGGCACTCGGGGTGGTGCTGGTGGTGGCGGCCACGGTCGTCGCCTACACGCTGAACGACGCGCTCGGTGCCCGCGCCTCGGGCCATGCAGGCGCCTACGTGGCCTGGCTGCTGCTGCTGATCGCGCCGGGCATGCTGGCCGTGGGCCTCGCCACCCGCGGACCAGCGCCGCTCTGGTCGGCAGCGCGCTCCTCGTGGAAGATCGCTCTGCTCGGCGGCGCCTGCACCGCAGTGTCCTACGGCATCACGCTGTGGGCAATGAAGCACGCACCGGTCGCGCTGGTCGCGGCGTTGCGCGAGGTGTCGGTGATCCTCGGGCTGCTGATCGCCGCCGTCGTGCTGCGCGAGCGCTTCGGCTGGGTGCGCATCCTCGCCGTCGGCCTGGTTGCCGCCGGGGCGATGGCGATCAAGGGCGGCTAGGTGGCGGGTACCCTCAGGCGCGCACTTCGTTGGCCAGCTCGGCGCCCGCCTGCCAGCGAACGAGATTGTCCCGGAACAGTTCGTACACCCGGCGGTCGTTGCCTGCGGCGCTGGCTGCATCGTGCGACGACAGGATCACATTGGGCATGTCCCACAGCGGCGACTCCGGCGGCAGCGGCTCCGGATCGAAGACGTCGAGGTAGGCACCCGCGAGGCGTCCGGACGCAAGCGCATCGATCATCGCCGGTGGGTCCACGACCTCGCCACGGCCGATGTTGATCAGGTGCGCGCCGGCGGGCAGCAAGGCCAGGGCGCCGGCATCGATCAGGCCGCGTGTCTGCGGCGTGAGCGGACAGGCGATCACCAGCCAGTCGGCGCGCGGCAGCAGCGCGGCCAGCGCCGACGGCGGATGCGTCTCGTGCGCCGGATCGCCATCGCGCGCGGCGCTGCGCCGGACGGCCACCACATGGAGGCCGATCGCCCGTGCGACCGCGGCGATGTGGCCGCCGATCGCGCCCGCACCCAGCAGCAGCATCGTCTGGCCGCGCAGGTCCGGCGGCGCTTCGGCGCGTGTGCGCTTGCGCCAGCGCCGCTCGCGCTGCAGCTGCATCCACCCCGGCAGGCCGCGCGACAGCGCGAGCAGCCCGGCCAGCGCGGAGTTGGCGACCGCCTCGGCATTGGTGCCCGAGGACGTCGACAGGCGCACGCCGCGCTGCATCAGCTCGGTGAAGATCGGTGCATCGACGCCGGCATTGAACACATGCAGCCACTTCAGCCCGGCCGCCTTGCGCAGTGTCGAGTAGAACGAGCGCGACCCTGCGGGATGGATGTCGCCGGAGAACAGCGCGGCATCGATGCGCGCGGTGTCTTCGGCACCGACACGGGCATCGACGTCTTCCGGCAGCAGCACCAGTTCCAGCGCGATGCCACGTGCCCGGGCAAACGCGCGCAGGTCGGCGCCGAACTCGCGTTCGAACGGCGTCGAGACGAGCAGCGTCGTGACCGGCAGCGTCGTCATCGTGCGGCCGATCAGCGATCGAGCCACGGCCGCGCGGCCGCGTAACGCTGCTCGAACGACTCGATCGCCGGCAACCGGGTCAGCGTCAGCCCGATCTCGTCCAGCCCCTTGAGCATGCGCTCGCGGCGCAGCGGGTCGAGCGCGAAGCGGCGCACCTTGCCGTCGCCTGCAGCCACGGTCTGCGCCTGCAGGTCGGCGGTGATCGTCGCACCCGGGTTGGCGTCGAGCCAGGCGCGCAGCTCGCTGCACTCGGCCTCGGGCAGCACCACCGGCAGCACGCCGTTCTGCAGCGCGTTGCCGAAGAAGATGTCGCCGAACGACGGCGCGATCACGCAGCGGAATCCGGAATCAAGCAGCACGTACACCGCGCTCTCGCGCGACGAGCCGCAGCCGAAGTTGGCGCCCGCGACCAGGATCTTCGCGTCCTGGTAGACCGCCTCGTTGAGCACGAAGCTGTCGCGCAGCCGGCCGTCCTCGTCATGGCGCATGTCATGGAACAGATAGGAGCCGTAGCGTTCGTCGCGCGGCTTGCGCAGGAAGCGCGCCGGGATCAGCATGTCGGTATTGACGTTGGTGATGTCCAGCGGCGCGGCGACGGCGGTGAAGGTAGTGAACGGTTGCATGGTCTGTCTCCTCAGCCCGCGGCCAGCAGCCGGCGTACATCGGTGAGCGTGCCGGTGACCGCGGCTGCAGCGGCCATCGCCGGGCTCACCAGGTGGGTGCGTGCACCGCGGCCCTGGCGTCCCTCGAAGTTGCGGTTCGATGTCGACGCCGAGCGTTCGCCCGGCTTGAGCAGGTCGCCATTGGTGCCCACGCACATCGAGCAGCCCGATGCGCGCCACTCGATGCCGGCGTCGATGAACACGCGGTCGAGGCCTTCGGCCTCGGCCTCGCGCTTGATCTGCGTCGAACCTGGCGACACGAACGCCGGGATCTTCGCATGGCGTCCGCGCACCACGGCCGCCGCCGCA
>JBILGF010000211.1:0-6036 GCA_044351195.1 Burkholderiales bacterium | reverse complement strand
AGATCGCCCGCGGCGACTACGAAGCTGCAATGCTTCGCCTGCACACCAGATCCCGATGAATCGGTAGGGAGTCAAACATGAGTCTCAAATGCGGCATCGTCGGCCTGCCCAACGTCGGCAAGTCCACCCTGTTCAATGCGCTGACCAAGGCCGGCATCGCGGCGGAGAACTATCCGTTCTGCACGATCGAGCCGAACGTCGGCGTGGTCGAGGTGCCCGATCCGCGCCTCGCGCAGCTCGCCGGCATCGTGAAGCCCGAGAAGGTCGTGCCTGCAGTCGTCGAGTTCGTCGACATCGCCGGCCTGGTGGCCGGGGCGTCGAAGGGCGAGGGGCTGGGCAACCAGTTCCTGGCCAACATCCGCGAGACCGATGCCATCGCGCACGTGGTGCGCTGCTTCGACGACCCGAACGTGATCCATGTGTCGAACAAGGTCGATCCGCTGGCGGACATCGAGACGATCAACACGGAACTCGCGCTGGCCGACCTGGCCAACGTCGAGAAGCAGGTGCACCGGGTGTCGAAGCTCGCGCGTTCCGGCGGCGACAAGGAGGCAGCGAGGCTGCTGCCGCTGCTCGAGCGCTGCCGCGCACAACTCGACCAGGCGAAGCCGGTGCGGGCGCTGGCGCTCGACGAAGACGAACAGGCGCTGCTGAAGCCCATCTGCCTGATCACGGCGAAGCCGACGATGTACGTGGCGAACGTGAAGGAGGGCGGTTTCGAAGGCAACGCCTACCTCGACGCCGTACGTCGGCATGCCGAGGCCGAGAAGGCGCCGGTGGTCGCGGTCTGTGCCGCGATCGAGGCCGAGATCGCCGACCTGGCCGACGAGGACAGGCAGGTGTTCCTCGCCGACCTCGGCATGACCGAGCCGGGCCTGGACCGCGTGATCCGCGCCGGCTTCAGCCTGCTCGGCCTGCAGACCTACTTCACCGCCGGCCCGAAGGAAGTACACGCCTGGACGGTGGCGATCGGCGCCACTGGGCCGCAGGCAGCCGGCGTGATCCACACCGACTTCGAGCGCGGCTTCATCCGGGCCGAGGTGATCGCCTTCACCGATTTCGTCGCACTCAAGGGCGAGCAGGCGGCGAAGGAGGCCGGGAAGATGCGGCTGGAGGGCAAGGAGTACATCGTGAAGGACGGGGACGTGATGCACTTCCGCTTCAACGTCTGACGGTCAGGGCGGATTTCGGCGGTCTTCTCGGGACCTCTCAAGAATATCAAAGTATTGATTTTCATAGGTAAGATGGTCCGGGCGGTACCGCCGGGCACCGTTGCAAGCCGATTCGAAAGTGGGTCGCGTCGCGGGTATGGACCGTTCGCCACCCCGAAAATTGGTGGGTACGGTCGCCAACCCTTCGATGCGCCCATGCTCACCGATACCCAGTGCCGCGCGGCCCGTCCGCGCGAAAAGGCCTACAAGCTTGCCGACGGCGGCGGCCTGGTGCTTGAGGTCAAGCCCAACGGCGTGAAGGCCAGGCCGAGTGCGGCCGTGCTGTCGGCCGAGGCTGGGGCGGTCTTTGGCGCGCACGGCATGGGCTACGAGACCATCCTGCGCAACCTCGCGCTGCTCAATGTGCTGTGGGACGGCGGCGAGTTTCCCGTGGACCGCCGCAGCAAGCCCTCGTTTCGTCTGCGCGACCGCAGGCTCACCTTCGGGGTGATGGTCCAGCCCGAGGCACTGCGCGGGTTCATCGAGCGCGCAGGCGCGCTGCCCCGGGGCAGCGGCTTCATCGCCCGCTTCCTGATCGCCTGGCCCGCCAGCACGCAGGGCCATCGCCCGTATCGACGCGCGCCGCAGGCCATGCCTGCCGTCGATGTCTTCAACGCCCGCGTACGGGCATTGCTCGACACGCCGTTGATCACCGACGCCCAGGGCGGACTCGCGCCGACCATGCTGGATCTCTCGCATGCCGCGCACGCAGCCTGGGTGCAGGCGTATGACCACATCGAGCGTCAGCTCGGCGGTGCCGGTCACTACGCCAGCATTCGCGATGTCGCCGCGAAGGCGGCCGAGAACATCGCACGCCTCGCCGCGCTGCTGCACGTGCTTGGTCACTGTCTGGCGGGCGTGATCGACGAGAGCAGCGTCGAGAGCGCCAGCCGCATCATCGACTGGCACCTGCATGAGGCCCGCTGGCTGCTGGCCGATCTCGATGCGCCGCCCGAGCTGTCTGCTGCCATCCGCTTCGACGCCTGGCTGCGCGATGAGGCCTTGCGAACCGGCGACCTGCGCATCGCCTCGGCCCGCATCTACCAGTACGGCCCGGGATGCGTGCGCGACAGCAAGGCCCTCAAGGCTGCGCTCGCCCTGCTCGACGAACGCGGCCGTGCGCGGGTGGAGCAGGAGGGCCGACACCGGTTCGTGGTGGTGAACCCGGCGCTGCTCGCTGGCTTGCCCGCTGAGGCATGACCCCGGGTCGTCAGCAGGGGATGCATGCTCGCGATCGCGCTAGAAGTGTCCATCATTGATAGTTCCTGACATAATCGGTGACGACTCCATCGAACGGCACGAACCCCATGGGAATGAACGTCAACCTGACTCCTCAGTTGGAGGAACTCGTTCGCTCGAAGGTAGCCTCCGGCCTCTATACCTCGGCGAGCGAGGTCGTTCGCGAGGCGTTGCGCCTGATGGAAGAACAGGACCGCCTCCGGGAGGCGAGGCTCGAGCAGTTGCGCAGCGATGTGCGCCAGGGGCTGGCTAGCGGACCCAGCGAGTCCTGGGATGCCGAGGTGCTCAAGAGCGCGGCGCGTTCTCGGCGTGCGATCCGCCCGGGGAAAGTCTGAATGCTGCGGGTCACGCGTCGACCGCTTGCGCAGACCGACATCCTCGACATCTGGGACTTCATCGCTGACGACAGCGTCGCCGCGGCCGACCGCTGGGTGGATGACCTCGACGCACAGTTCCGGGTGTTGGCCACGCAGCCGATGATGGGCCGCGCCCGCGACGAACTGGCGCCTCGCGTACGCAGTGTTCCCTTTGGGCGCTACGTTGTTTTCTACGTGCCGCTCGATGACGGGATAGATGTCGTCCGTGTGCTGCACGGCGCGCGAGACATCGGCGCGATGTTCAATCCGGAGTAGGCCCGCTGGGGCATGACCCCGGGTACCGCTCTGTCGCGCCCCCCGGGGACCTTGCTGTTCATGCTGTTCCTGCTGTTCCTGCTTTTCTTGGCCCGTCCCCCGGCGCTGTCGCGCGCGATCAACAGCAGGAACAGCACGAACAGCAAGGGGTGCAACCGACCCGTGCACAGGCGTCCGGATGACTGCATGATCCGGTCCGGTCCAGAGCCTTCGCCGTGCGTGCCCCGGCGTAAACGCCAGCCATCAACCCTCGACCTTCTCCTGCAGCCACACCTTGATCAGCGACTGGTAGGGCACATCGCGCGCGTTGGCCGCCGCCTTGATGGCATCGAGCAGGTGCTGCGGCAGGCGCAGCGAGATGGTTTTCGTCGACGGCTTCAGGTTGGGGAGCACCACACGCTGCGCCTTCGCCCAGTCGAGATGCTGGGTGGAGTCGCGACCTTCGGTCTCCCAGAACGCGCGCGCCTGCGCCTCGGTCCTGAACCTGGGCAGCGGCTTGGCGGGTTTGCCCATGGACGCTCCTCTCCTTGCGATGCCTGTCGCGCGCCGAGGCCTGCCTGTGCTGGAAGCCATGGTGACACGCATCCGGATCGGTGTCCGGTCAGCCGGCCATACCCTGCGGCCGGGCGCGACGAGCCCGCCCGAGAAGGACAGGTGGGTGCTGGATACCGCCATCCACTACCATTGCACGACACCGGTCACCAGCGCCCCCACCCACTCTGGCCCGCTCCGAGGCAAAACCCCGTGATGCGTGGCCGTTCTGTCGCGGGCGCGAGCAGATGAAGCCGTAATGGGCCAGCAAGAGGCTGCCCATGACACCTTCAGCCGTTCCGCTGTTGCCGACCTTCAAAACGCCCGCTGCCACCCCGCGGCCAGCCAGACGTTCGGCTGCCCGCTAGTGGTGGTGGCGTTGAGCGACAGCGAAGCGCGACCTTGGGCCAGTTTCCCTTCCACGCCCATGCCGACGCGCAGCCAGTCCTGTTTGTTCTTTTGCCCATCAAGCGCAAAGTCGAACAGGCCGAGCACCTGGCCCGAGACGCGCGCGCCGGTCTTCTCGAAGCGGTGCGCGGCCTCCAGTACACCGAAGAGTGTCACGCCGTTCGCCATCGGGCGTTCCGCGTTCACCCCCAGACGCAGTTCCGTCGCCTTCTCGTTGCGCGAGTCGAATCGCGCCGGGAACCCGCCGCCGGTCTCGGTGTAGGCGGGGATCTTCACCTCGCTGTAGGTCAGATCGACATAAGGCGAAACGCCGGCACCGGCGAGACGCCAGGCCTGGTCCCATTCCAGCCGGGCGCGCAGGCCCTGGGTGTTCGTATCCGGCGAGCCTTTCGAGGTATCCGGCGCACCGGCGTTGAGATAGCCGCGCTCGATGTCGGACTGGCCCCAGTGGTGGTAGCCGCCCAGCGTCGCCCATAGACTGCCGGAGAGCGGAACCAGGGCTTGCGCCAGCAGATAGGTGCCCTCGCTCCTTGCGCGGCCGTTGAATACCAGATCCTGCTTCGCCCAGGTCTTTCCGAGCGAGATGTTGATCTGCGCCGGGCCGAAGTTCTTGCCGAGACCGGCTTCCGCCATCCCGAGGCGACCGCGGCTCTCACCGTGGTCGTCGCGGCCCCAGTCGCCGGCCAGCCAGAAGGCGCGCTGCCCAGCGCCGACGCGGCGGGAGAGCGGCCGGCTGTGTGCGCCGGGCATCACCAACTTGCGTATAAGAGAGGCAACGTCGTTCGTGATGTAGCCGGTGCCGGCCAGGCTCTGCTGCAGATCGGCGAGGGTGATAAGGCCGCTGCCGATGCTGGCCACCCGGGCGATGAAGGCGCGGTAGTCAGCGAGCTGGCCCACCACCACACTGCCATCGCTGTTGGTGGCAAACGCAGCAAGTGTGATGTCCACCGGCACTGGAACCCCGGCCGCGCGTAGCCAGTCTTCCACCGACAGCATGCCGCTACCGCTGGTCCAGCGGAAGGCGCTAAGGCGACCAAGGGCTGGGTTGGCTGTGCCCACTACTACCGCGCCGTCAGCAGAGACGCCGTAGGCCGACGAAGTAGATCCACCCAGGGTACCGAGATCGACCATGCCGCCGCCGCTGGTCCAGCGAAAGGCGCGAGTGGTTACGTCTCCGGCTGTTCCGGACTCGCCCACTACTACCGCGCCGTCAGCGGAAACGCCGTTGGCAACCGACCTCGTTCCGCCCAGGGTGCCGAGGTCGACCATGCCGCCAACGCTGGTCCAGCGAAAGGCACGGGCTCCCGAGCCGAAGAACGTGCCTGAGTTGTCGGCTACGCCCACCACTACCGCGCCGTCGGTGGAGACGTCGTAGGCCCGCGAAAACGTCGTTCCGCCTAGGGTACCGAGGTTGACCATGCCGCCGCCGCTGGTCCAGCGAAAGGCGCGAGTGTTTGCATCGCCGGCTGTTCTGGAATCGCCCACTACTACCGCGCCGTCAGCAGAAACGCCCCAGGCCGACGAAGTAGATCCGCCCAAAGTGCCGAGATCGACCATGCCGCCACCGTTGGTCCAGCGAAAGGCGCGAGTGGTTACATCTCCGGCGGTTCCGGAAAAGCCCACTACTACCGCGCCGTCGGCAGAGACGCCTTCGGCCGACGAAGTCGATCCGCCCAGGGTGCCGAGGTTGACCATGCCGCCACCGCTGGTCCAGCGAAATGCGCGACGAGTGGCTACATCGCTGGCTGTGCTGGTACTGGAGTAGCCCACTACTACCGCGCCGTCAGCAGAGACGCCGGAGGCCGACGAAGTAGATCCGCCCAGGGTGCCGAGATCGAAGATGCCGCTGGCGCCCAGGGCCGGGGTGGCCAGGACGAGGAGCAGCGCTGCGGCGTGCGGGCGGAGGCGGAGGAGGCGGTGTTTGTGACGGTGGCTCATGGCGTGGTCCGGAATGAAGTTGGCGTCGATGAAGCAACCTTGAGTGAAACCGATGGCGACCCACCAGAATGATAGTA
>JBILGF010000237.1:0-5456 GCA_044351195.1 Burkholderiales bacterium | reverse complement strand
GCGAGTCGATGCCGGCCTCTGCGGCCGAGGCAATGCCCCCGCCGCTGGCCCAGCTGCTTCTGTACGACGATCCGGCCGTGCAGTCGTCTTTCGTGCGCCAGGTGGTCGCGGATGCGCCGGCACGGCAGGCCGCCGGTGGCGGGGCGCGCGACGAGCGTGAAGCCGCGTTGCTGATCGAAGGCATCACCTGCGCGGCCTGCGTGTGGCTCACCGAGCGCACGCTTGAGCGCGTGCCGGGGGTAACCGGCATCGAGGTCAACTATACGACCCGGCGCGCACGGGTCCGCTGGGATGCGGCGCACGGCTCGCTGTCGTCGATCCTCGCGGCGATCGCCAGTGTCGGGTACCGCGCCAGTCCTTACGATGCCTCGCGCATGGACGACCTGCACCGGCGCGAGCGCAAGCGCGCGCTGTCGCGTCTGGCGATTGCCGGCCTGGGCATGATGCAGGTGATGATGTATGCCTTCCCGGTCTGGATCGCCGATGGAGACATGACCGAGGACGTCGATCGCCTGATGAGCTGGGCCGGGCTGATCCTGACGCTGCCGGTGATCGTCTATTCGGCGGCGCCGATCTTCGGCGCCGCCTGGCGCGACCTGCGCGCGCGCAGGGTCGGCATGGACGTGCCGGTAGCAATCGGCATTGCCGGCGCGTTCGCCGCCAGCGTGTTCGCCACCTTCACCGGCATCGGCGACGTCTATTTCGATTCGGTGACCATGTTCGTGTTCCTGCTGCTCTGCGCCCGCTATCTCGAATCCCAGGTCCGGGCGCGTGCCGCGCGTGCCACCGACGAACTGGCCCGGCTGATCCCGGCCACGGCCAGCGTTCTGCCTGCCTGGCCTGCGCAGCAACCGGTCGAATCGGTACCGGTGGTCCGCCTGAAGCGCGGCGACGTGCTGCTGGTGCGCCCCGGCGAACGCATCCCGGCCGACGGCTACGTGATCGAAGGCGAGGGCGAGGTCGACGAGGCGCTGCTGACCGGCGAGAGCCGCCCGGTGCTGCGCGGGGCAGGGGCGGCGGTCACCGGCGGCGCCGTCAACCTGATGTCGCCACTTGTCGTGCGCGTGGATCGAATCGGCGAGCAGACCGTGCTCGCGGGGATCGTGCGCCTGCTCGATCGCGCAGCCTCGGAGAAGCCGCCGCTGGCGACGCTGGCCGATCGCGCGGCCGGACACTTCGTGCTCGGCCTGCTCGCGATCGCGGCAGCCACCGCCCTCTGGTGGGGCGTGCACGACTCGGCGCGGGCCGTATGGGTGACCGTCGCGGTGCTGGTGATCACCTGTCCGTGTGCGCTGTCGCTGGCGACTCCGGCGGCGCTGGCGGCAGCGGCGAGCGGACTGGCGCGCGCCGGCCTGCTGCCCACGCGCGGACATGCGATCGAGACGCTGGCGCGGGCGACCGTGTTCGTGTTCGACAAGACCGGAACGCTGACTACAGGGCGGCTTCGGGTCACCGGTTTCCAGCCGGCAGCCGCAGCCCGGCGCGCGGGGGCAGCCATGACGCGGCATGACCTGCTGCAGGCGGTCGCTGCGCTCGAGCAACGCTCGGAACACCCGCTCGGACTGGCCCTGGCGGCCCATGCGCGGGGTGTCCTGGATGCTGACGGCGCGAACGCCGGTTCGCCCACCATCGACGGCCTGCGGCACGTGGCCGGCGGCGGTGTCGAAGCGCGGGTCTCCGGCGTGCTGCTCAGGCTGGGCACGCCAGGGTTCGTCGCGGCACTGCAGGACACCCATGCAGGCTGGACGACAGCTATGGCGGCCGGCGCGACGGACGAGGGGTCAAGGTCCGCGATGAAGCGTGGCCAGACCTGCGTGCAGCTGGGCGATGGCGAGGGCGTTCTCGCGACATTCCTGCTGGCCGACCAGTTGCGCCCCGGTGCCTTCGAGCTGGTCGCCGGGCTGCGCCACGCTGGAGCGAGGGTCATGCTGCTGTCGGGCGATCATCCGGACACGGTGGCCTGCGTCGCGGCTGCGCTCGGCATCGACGATCGACCGGGCCTGGATGGGGATGTCCATGGGGGGATGTCGCCCGAGGCGAAGCTCGCGTTCGTGCGTGGGCTGCAGGCGCGCGGCGAGACCGTCGCGATGTTCGGCGATGGCGTGAACGATGCGCCGGTGCTGGCCCAGGCGCAGGTTTCGATCGCGCCGGCGTCCGGCACGCAGGTGGCGCAGGCCGCCGCCGACATGGTCTGGCTTGCCCGCGGCGACCAGGGCGACATGCGTTCGCTGCTGCAAGCGATCGGCATGGCCCGGCGCACGCTGAGCGTGGTGCGACAGAATCTCGCGTGGGCGGCGGCCTACAACGTGGTCGCGGTACCGCTGGCGGTCGCCGGACTGGTGACGCCGTGGGTTGCTGCGATCGGCATGTCGGCCAGTTCGCTGCTGGTGGTGGGCAATGCCATGCGATTGCTGTCGCGCGAACCGCGCCATGTGTCGGCTGCGGGTGCACCGGCTCGGGCGACGCTGCCTGCGGCAGGCGCCTCATGACTGCCGACCGAGCGGGCCTGGCCGATGCGCTGCGAGCAACCTACCCGGTGCTCGCTGCAATGCCCGCCGACTTCTTCGGCCTGCTGCTTGGCCAGGCGCGCCTGCTCGAGGTGCCCGCTGGGACCGTGATGTTCGACGACCATGCGGCCTGCGAAGCGATGCCGTTTCTGCTCGACGGCGTGATCCGGGTATCAAAGCTTTCGCCATCCGGGCGCGAGATCCTGCTCTACAGGGTGCACGCTGGCGAGGCCTGCGTGCTCACCTCGGGATGCCTGATCGGCCGCACGCCCTACTCGGCGCGCGGCGTGGTCGAATGCGACGCACGTCTGGTCGCGGTCCCGGGGCCGGTGTTCCGCCGGCTCATCGCAGGCGACGAAACCTTTCGCACCTACATCTTCGCGCTGTTCGCAGCCCGCCTGGGCGAGTTGATGGCGCTGGTCGAGGCGGTGGCCTTCCAGCGCCTGGACCAGCGCCTCGCCGTGCTGTTGCTGGGGCGCGGCCGGGTGCTGCAGGTGACGCATCAGTCGATCGCCGACGATCTGGGCAGCGTGCGTGAAATCGTGACCCGGTTGCTCCACCATTTTGCCGATGATGGCCTGGTCCGGCTTTCGCGCGAGCGCATCGAGATCATCGATGCCCCAGGGCTGCGAAGGGTCGCAGCGCCGGCCGACTGAACCGCGCATGCCGGCGAACCTGCGCGATGCCAGCGCTTGGTGACCGAGGTCACCGACAGCCGGGTCCGGGGCGCGGACAGTGTTTCCTCACCCTGCATCCCCTGAAGGAGAACACGGATGGAAAAGAACGTCGGTTCGATCGACCGGACCCTGCGCATCCTCGCTGGCCTCGGCATCCTTTCGCTGCTGTTCCTGCTCGAGGGCGGGGCACGATGGTTCGGACTGATCGGCATCGTTCCGCTGGGTACGGCGCTGTTCGGGTATTGTCCTGCCTATACCCTGCTGGGCATCAACACCTGCCCGATGAAGGTCTGCCACTGAACATCGATTGCTGGAGATCGTACGCCGCGCGTCTCGGCGCCGACCGTCCGTCGCTGGAAAGGAACCAAGGATGGAGCCAGTTGCCACGTCCCGGCCGCAGGTCGAGTCGCTGTTCGACCCGGTTACCTGCACTTTCACCCATGTCGTGCATGCCGGTGCCGGCAGCCACTGCGCGATCATCGATCCGGTTCTCGACTTCGACCCGAAGTCCGGCCGCACGTCGCATGTGTCCGCGCAGCGGGTGGTCGACACCGTCGAGCGCCTGGCGCTCGGGGTGGAGTGGATACTCGAGACCCATGCCCATGCCGACCATTTCAGCGCCGCGCGCTGGTTGCGTGAGCGGCTGGATGGGCGTATCGCGATCGGTGCGTCCATCTGCGCGGTGCAGGCGGTGTTCGCAAAGGTGTTCAATCTGGGCGACGATTTCGCCACCGACGGCTCGCAGTTCGATCATCTGTTCGAGCCGGGAGAAACCTTCCGCATCGGCCACCTCGATGCCGTCGTGATGCATGTGCCCGGACATACCCCGGCCGATTGCGCCTACCGGGTGGGCGATGCGGTGTTCCTGGGCGACACCCTGTTCCCGCCCGACGTGGGCACGGCGCGCTGCGACTTCCCCGGTGGCGACGCCTCGGCGCTGTACCGCTCGATCCGATCCATCCTCGCGTTGCCTGCACATACGCGCCTGTTCATGTGCCACGACTATCCGCCGCACGGGCGCGAGCCGTCGCCGGTCACCACCGTCGAGGCACAGCGCGCAGGGAACATCCATGTGCGCGATGGCATCGGTGAGTCCGATTTCGTCGCCATGCGCGAGAAGCGTGATGCCACGCTGGCGATGCCGACGCTGATCCTGCCATCGATCCAGGTCAACATCCGTGCTGGCGAACTGCCGCCGCCCGAGGCCAATGGCGTGCGCTACCTCAAGCTGCCGCTCGACCAGCTGTGAGCGGCGAGCGGTGGTGGCACGACCGCGCGCACATGCCCGGGAAAGACGCCCCGATGTCCCGCGCATGAGCCGCCGCAGGATCGCGCTGATCGTCGGCCATCCAGACCCCGCGCCGGAGCGGTTCTGCCGTGCGCTGGCTGTGGCCGTCCTCGAGGGTGCGGCACATGCGGGACACGAAACGCGGCACGTTGACATCGCCGCGCTCGACTACCCGCTGCTGCGCAGTCGCGCCCAGTGGCAGAGCGGCGTACTGCCAGCCTACCTGCAGGATGCGCAGGACGCCATTGGCTGGGCAGACCATCTGGTGATCGTGTTTCCGCTCTGGATGGGCAGCATGCCTGGCGCGCTGCGCGGCTTCTTCGAGCAGGTGCTGCGTCCCGCATTCGCGGGAGAGGGTGGTGGCGTGTTCGCGCGCCGGCTGGCTGGGCGCTCGGCGCGCTTCGTGGTCACCATGGACATGCTTGCGCTCGCCTATCGCTGGTACTTCGGCGCGCATGGACTGCGCAGCGTGAAGCGCGGCATGCTCGGGCTGTGCGGCATCTCCCCGATCCGCTGGACGCTGGTCGGACGGGTGTCGGCGATCGATGCCCAGCGCCGGGAACGCTGGATCGAGGTCGTTCGCGAACTCGGGCACGACGCGAGGTAGCGAGGCAGCCGCCGCGACCGCCGCAGCGACGATGATCGTCCCCGCGCGGCTCAGAGATAGGTCAGGTCGCGCGCCTTGCCCCGGAATACCCGATACGCATAGAACGTGTAGCCGCCGATGGTCGGCAGCACGATCGCGGCCCCGACCAGGATGATCATCAGCGACTCAGGCGCGCTGGCGGCTTCCCAGATCGTGATCCGGTCGACCACGAGATAGGGAAACAGGCTGTATGCAAGCCCGAGGAAAGCCAGCACGAATACGCCCACCGTCGCTGCGAAGGGCACCCAGCACCAGCGGTCCTGCGGTGCCGGAAGCCGTTTCAGGACGCCGGCGATCACGAGGACCAGCGTGGCTGTGGCCAGCGGGATCGGCGCCAG